>CALCCE010000265.1 GCA_937899835.1 uncultured Flavobacteriales bacterium
TAATGTGTGAAGGTTAATCTACGCCTACTCTATTGATGCTTTTCGGCAACCGCATCATAATCGAGCTCTAAACATCACCAGAATACTTTCCGACTCGAAAAAATCGACTACTTCAATCGGTGAGCGTGGTTGGTTTTTCGCTCAGCGTAGCACAAGGTAAACTTCGGGAGTGCGGCTGCCTCCTTTGGCACGGCTCCCCCTTTGTTTCGTCTAAAACTTGCCTTGAGCAGTAGATCAGCCATTGCAAAAAGGCTTGAAGGCGCCCCCTGCTCCATGCCTGCTACCGCTTCAAGTGCAGCAGTAGCGTCTATCTACCAGAATTTAACCTCCCTTACCATCTCAACTATCTGCCCTATTTTTAGGCCTTCATTGAATTTAAGATCATGACCCGATTTGCGATTTACCTGTTCACGGCCTTGCTTTTTGTAGGATGTATAGGCTGCAAGGCCAAAAAGCCCGTAGCTGCCAGCACACAGGCCGTGCCACCTCCCCCTCCCGAACCGGTAAGTGATCCGATTCCAGAGCCTGAGGAAGAGGAAGCCGAACCCTTTGTGGAAGGCATCTCTGTATCTGAGGGCTTCAACAAGGACCAAATCGGAGCCCATGTCAACATTGTTTCCCATTCGCTGGAAGACCGTTACCTCACCTTGAACATTACTTACAGCGGAGGGTGCCAAACCCACGCTTTTCGTTTGGCCACTGATTTGAGTTACCTCACCAACCAGCCGCCAAGTGCCACCCTCTACCTGGTGCACCAAGACAATGGCGACAATTGTGAGGCCCTGCTTTCCGAAACCCTAATGTTCGACATCAGCTCGGTACGCAACCCAGAATCGGACCGGATGCTCATCACCGTTTTCGGGTACGATCAAACGATTGAGTACATCTACTAATTGATTTTTGAATGCTTTGCCCCGCCAGCTCAGGAGCCGGCGTTCCTTCGTCGAAAAGCCCTCGCAACATCACCCACAACCCGACCGTAGTTAGCAACTACGATCCACTACCCAGCGCATGGCAGCATCATGTGGATACAAACGGTATCTTCAATTACCCGCTTGGTCGTCGAACGGCCTTTTCCAAATCGTCAAGCACCACTATCCCGGTCGTCGAGCACCACTATCCCGGTCGTCGAGCGCAGTCGAGACGCCCGGATTAAGAGTAGAAATGCTTAATAAACTAGTTAAGGAATTGAGAAAATAGGTTGGCCTTTCGACTCAGCCAGTCGGCGGACACGTACGCTCATGGGAACCGGTTGATTATAGGTGCGCTCCGCACAAGAAAGATTTTTATGGCTGATCCCCCCCGGGCCCATCGACTTAGCCGAAAGGCTAACACGGTCCGCTCTGGGACCGGGGGAAAATGAACCCTGATCGTAGTTTTCAACTACGATCCGCTATCCATCGCATAGGCAACATCGCCCCATCCGCTTAAATTCCACAATGGTATTTAAAAAGTCGATGGCAAAGCGCTTGGCTTTGTGGGCCCCTACTCCATTGACGTGCATGAACTTGGCAACGGCAAGCGGTGCCTTGGCGGCCATATTCCGTAGGCTGGCCTCGCTAAATACCACGTAAGCGGGTTTTCGAATGCCGTAGGCCAACAGCCCATTGCAGCAGTAAACCTGCACCTGAGAGCATCGAACTTTCCCCCAAAGCTGAAATGCCATTGGCAAACATCGATCCAACCACAATGAGATGGAGCCGATCGTTTACCCCATTGAAAAAGGCCAACAAAACGACATTTGGTTCCTTTGATTCGCTTTAAATACTTCAGCCCTTCAAGCCAAAGGGATCAAATAAAAATTGTAGAGAGTATTTTGAAGTGAATTTTCAAGCCATCAAAGCTTGACGATCTTATGATGTTGCCAGCTACCATCGGGCGAATGGACCGCTAAAAAATAGATGCCAGCAGCGAGCTCGGGCAAGGCAATTGGAGCCCCGGCAGTTGGGACAGGCACAGCTTGCACCAAAGCTCCGTTGAGGTCCAACAATTGCAATTGACTGTTGGACGAAATATTTTCCAGGTAAAGTGCTTCTCGAAAAGGATTTGGAAATGGAATAGAAGCAATCGGTTCTTCCAAAGGAGTTTCAACTGAGACAAACGGTCCACACCCAGATATGGGAATAACGCTGGTATTGTTCCAAACGAGGGCATAATTGCTCACATTGAGCGTAGACGATCGAGAGTTGTTTGAAATTTCGGATTCAGTGTAGTTGGATGCGGCAATGGTCTGGGGATTGTCGAACCAACAGTCCATCAGCTGCCCTTGGGTGAACGAACGAAAATAAGTACCGCCTTCATCAGGCTCGGTTCGAAACTCGGCCAACATCACCGTGCCATTGGCCGCTTTATGCGACCAATAAATGTTTCCACGCTTGGCCATAGTGTGAGCGGACAGCACACTGCCATTGCCATCTACCCTAAGCAACACAGGATGCCTGCCCAAGCGGCCGTAAATTTCGATGTCAGTATTGTTGGCTGCGTGCACCATCGTGTATCCATGCAATTCCTCACTGGCAGAATAGGTTTTGTTCCACTTGGTGAGGCCGTTGCCAGAAATGCACAGCAACTGGGTTTCTGTATTTTCTACAATCGATACAACTATAATATCTCCATTGGCCATTCCAAGCACCTTTTGAGGTATTTCGTTCTGGTTTGGTTCTCCCCAAGAGCGGCTGAAAACCGTGTTACCATCCGGATCGAAACAAGAAATAAGTTTATTCATTTGTGAGGTTTGGCTGGTAATAGCAGCAGTGGTGTAAACCACATTTCCGTTGGGCAACAATGCCATGGAGGCTTTGATCGATCTCGGCCAAATCACAGAAGGCAAGTCGTTTCCTCGGGTCCAAAAATGGTTGCCCTGCCCATCAATTTTTGTGACGGAGGCCGCTTTCCATCCATCGATTTCAAACAACAAATAAATGTTGCCGGAATCATCTTCTTCGGCAGCGTGTATCATTAGGATACGATTGGCGCCATCGTCATAGGTTTTGCTCCACAGGCTCTGCCCACTGGCGTTGAATCGTTCCACTACAACACCCTCATTAAAAATAATGGAAGTGTTCCAAGTTTGGCAGGCAAGATACCCACCATCTTCGAGTGCAAACACCCGGGTTTGATATTGAATGAAGTCCTGACTGATCCTGCTCGTCGACGGTTGTCCACTGCCATCTACCGTAACCAACAAATGTTTGTGAGTAGTGCTACCGGTTTCCAAGGATTTACAGGACAGGATATGTTCGCCACTGGTAAGCCTACAGGCGTTGTCAATGGTAATTGCTTCGTTGGTTTTGTCAAGATGGAGATAAGTGCCTTGACCATAGGTGAAAGAAAAGGACAAGCAAAAAATCAGGAGCAAAAAAAGGCGATTATTGGGCATTGGAGATTAGTTTGGTGCTACTTTTCAGGAAAGACGCGATGGTGATAAGGGGGGTGCTTTCGATGGTAAAAAGCATGCTCCTCGATTCGATTTTATGCGATTGTCGAACCTTCCAATCGCCTTTAACCGCATTTCGATGCAATGCAAGGTTTTGGGTGGAATAGCATTCGCTCATGGAGTCAATCAAAATCAAACCGCTCCGCCTTGGAACCAGAAAAGCACCGGTTAAGTGTTGGTCAATTATATAATATGTAGGAAAGGCAGTGACCTTTCTGCAATTGAATTGCCTCGCATAACCAAAAAGCTTGCCATTTATACCTGCCTTCCGATAGATAGGATCATCGAACATGTCAATCGATGGTGAAGAAAGTCGTTCTGTATCGGTGACCAGTCATTAAAAAAATGAACCACTTATGAAGAATCCATACCATTTATGATGGCTCTTTAAAGCGTGCAAAACAGAGCTTTACTTTCGCTTAACTAACAACAACCCTAAGTAATATGAAAGTAAAATTCTCTTTAATCAGCGCCCTGCTTTTAAGTGCTCTTTTGGGGCAGGCCCAAACCACCTTTCAGTTGGAATATACCCCTCCAAACAACTCCAACCTTTCATCGAGAATGCACCGAGGTATCGATGTCAAAGATGTGGGCAATGGCTACGTTTTCAACATTTTCACCTACGAACCCATCGCTGGCACATTTGCTTCCCAAACCAATCAATATTTAGCCAAAGTTGATGCTAATGGAAACCCTCTTTGGACACGAACCACTGGTTTAGCCACTGGCGAAACTGCCGAAAAGAGCTCTTTCGCGATGTCAAACAATGGAGAACTGTTTTGTATCGGTGGATACGATGGAACTGAAGGTACAGCGATGTCACGGTATTCTTCAAACGGTTCTTTTGTGGACGGGTGGTTCTTCAATGCGCCTTGTACCGATTCGGAAAGCAGCACCGAAGGCATTCCATTAGGGAACGATGACATCATAAAGCTTTCCGACCAATGTTATGTAAGCTCCAACCCAGCCGATTTGATTCGCACCTCTGATAATGGTTTTTTGATCGGTGGTCATGCTAATTTTAGAAATTCATTGTTGGTAGGAAGCACCAAAATCTCATTCCCCTACTTTGCCAAAACCCTTCCTGACGGAAGCATTGACTGGATAAAAGTGTATGATTTAGGGGTCATCGGGCAAGACGGAGACGAAGGCAGAATCGTCACCAGTGTGGCTGAGATTAGCAACACCGACATCGCGCTAAGTTTTCGTGTAATTGAAACATCCGAAGGAGTGACCGATCGCACTGAGCTGTTGTTTGCGGATGCTTCGGGAAACCCAGGCCCGGCAAGCAGTGGTACCTGGTATTTGAAAAGAAACGATAGGACAGTGACGGACCACATCAAACTGGAATCAATACCCAATGGAAACCTTTTAGGTATCATGAACCAATTTTCCATTGAAAAAGAGAACATCGTTCACAACGGAATTTTCGAGTTAGACCCGTCCGAGTTGATCCACACAATTGGTGCGCCCGCCATCAATGCAATTGTCAAAAGTCATTTTTGGACCGATGAAATGGGACAAACCTTGCAGATTGCTGACGTCTACGTTACCAACGACGACCATTTTATGGCTACCGGATACCGGCTTTTTGGTCCGGAACAAAAGAAGGAACCCATTTTGATGCGCATCAACCGCGACTACGAAGTGGTGTGGGCAAAAGCCTATCGCGCAGCGAACCGGTCGGAAGGAAGCAACGCACGTGGAAATGCGGTTTCATTGGCCTCCGATGGCGGTTGGATCATTACTGGTGATGTGAACCAAGACTACGCCAATTCAACGGTGTTGCTGATCAAAACCGGACCAGAAGGCGAATCGGAATGCACGATTGACATCGCCACCTTTCGTCATGATTTGGACGTAGTTGCCTATTTCGTCAATGAGATTGGAAACGTGATTGATGCCACTTCTACCGAACCCAACTTTCCTTTTGAAGGCTCTTTTACTTACAACCAAACCAATCACTGCTGCACCTTTGAGCTGGACATCGCCGGGGAAAATTACTTGCCTACGCACCTCTGCCCGGGCGAAAGCTATACCTATTACCTCCCAGCCGGCACTTCTTATCAGGTTACCCGAAATGGAGTCCTGATCAGCTCCAACAATCAGTTTATCCTCGATCAGGATGGTTTCTACCAAATTGAAGTGGTGGACAGCAACGGATGTTTGGGAAGACAAGAGTTTGACGTTTATTTCCACCCCGATGTATTCGTCAGCATCGTACAGCCTCCCATCGTTTGCAACTACGGAGACAACTCCTTTCAGATTTCGGCTTCACCAGCCGGTGGCGTATGGTCAGGAACGGGAATCGTAGACCCGATAAACGGAATTTTTGATCCTTTAATGTCTCCTGGATACTATCAGGTAACCTACACCTACACGGATGCCAATGGCTGCGAACACAGCGCTTCCGTATACGTCAATGTGATTTCCTGCCGGAAAGCAATCAGCAACGAAGCGTCCGCCAACCCATCGGAGTTGATCCTCTTTCCAAACCCCGCCCAAAGCCACGAAGTCAATGTGGGCATTCAGCTCATGGACGAAGTGCCGGCGAACCTCACCATTTTCAATACCGCTGGACAATTGGTAGATCAGCGCACCATTCGACAATCACAAACGCTTTCCTTCCCCAACTTATCTCCCGGAGTTTACTGGGTGCACCTGGAACAAGGAGAAAGCAGCACCAAGAAGAAATTAGTGATCCTTCACTAAATACAAAAAGCGGCCTTCGAGCCGCTTTTTTTTAGTTTAAACTTCTCCTTATTTTAAGACAGCAATACCACCGCAGGTGATTGGTGTTTCCTCTGGGAAAATTGCCCCAAGTAATTCGGTGTGTAACGTTGTGAGATTAGAATAAGGTTGGCCTTTCGACTCAGCCAGTCGGCGGACAGGTGTGCTCAAGGATCGGTTGATTACAAGTACGCTCCGCACAAGAAAGATTTTTATGGCTGATCCCCCCCCGGGCCCATCGACTTAGCCGAAAGGCTAACACGGTCCGCTCTGGGACCGGGGGAAAATGAAGCCTGATCGTAGTTTTCAACTACGATTCGCTATCCATCGCATGGCAACGTCACCCCATCCGCTAATGCCGATTCTGAACATGGTAAAGCCCCTCTACGGTGGTGTCTTTGATTTGCGATAGCCCGTGAAAGAGTTTCCGCCAACTGGCCTCATCAAGCCGATCGAGCAACCGGTCGCAATGGTCAAGATCGGCTGAAAAACAATGGGGTACTAAAGGGTTAAAATCAGACCAGGCGGTTGCATTAGGATTTTCCGTGTTAGGATAATACAAGGCAATGGAAGGAAGTCGGTCTCCGTTTTTCAAGTGTTTTCCTCGGATAAGGTGTAATTTTTCCTTCGAGATTTTCACCACATCAGTCGCCGGCCCGAAGTCCTTCGTCAAGTTTGTAGAAGTCGCAATCAAGCCTTTTTGGACGTCCAGAATGACTGTTGGGTTCAGGCACCCCAGCCTAAATTGTTCCTTTTTAGATATCCAATCATAAACCCGCATGTCATTGCCTAAGAACCGGTACAAAACCGAATTAGAAAATTGTAGGATCAAAAGGTATATCCATTTAGTAATTCCGTACACTTCAGTGTATCGCAGATATTTACGGGCAGAAATACGTGTTTTACCCGGTTCAGAGGCTATCGTGCTGTCGTCAACTGTTAAACTCATGCTAACTGAAAAAGAAGTTCGATTTCCTTGGTTTAAAACTCTGCCTCAGTAGCCGAATTCAAGGATTTTTTTGTCAAATGTAGAATCCAATCTTCATTGGGCACTATTTTGTCAATACAATTCCTCAAGTTGACCCTATCCCTTCCGGGATGATTTTACTGCTGCAAGTCATGCTTGGTCTTATGACCTGGGACAATGAACCACCCTTCATGGGTTTGGTGCCCTTTAAAGCCTCAATACCGTTCGTAAAAGTTGATACAGTAGCTTTTGAATTGGCGCTTGTATGCTACTGATAACCTGAACTTAACTCAAGCGCAACCCCAATCCCCTACTATCCAGATCATCGAGCACAACACGCTCAATTGTCAAGCACCACCTTCGGTCATCAAGCCCTACTTTCCCGGTCGTCGAGCGAACTGTGTCAGCCCTTTGGCTGAGTCGAGACGCCCGGATTAAGAGTAGAGATGCTCAATGGATTAGTTAAGGAGTCGATAAAATAAGGTTGGCTCTTCAACTCAGCCAGTCGGCGGACACGTGCGCTCAAGGACCGGTTGATTACAGGTGCGCTCCGCACAAGAAAGATTTTTATGGCTGATCTCCCCTGGGCCCATCGACTTAGCCGAAAGGCTAACACGGTCCGCTCTGGGACCGGGGGAAAATGAAGCCTGATTGTAGTTTGCAACTACGATCCGCTATCCATCGCATAAGCAACCTCACCCCATCCGTTTAAACTCTGCAATGGCATTCAGAAAGTCGTTGGCGTAGCGTTTGGCTTTGTGGGCCCCCACTCCATTGACTTGCATGAACTCGGCAACGGTAAGCGGAGCTTTGGCGGCCATGTCCCGAAGGCTGGCATCGCTGAAAACTACGTAGGCGGGTTTTCGAATGTCGTCGGCCAACTGCCGGCGTAGGGCCTTGAGGTGGTTGAACAGTGTAGGGTCTTCCGGCGGGTCAGGCAGCTGCTCTACGCGCAGTTTTTTGCGGGCTTCCTGGCGTTCTTTGATGGTTTCGAAGGTTACCAGGCTCACCGCATGTTTTTCAAACAACACCTTTTGACTGAACTCCGTGAGCTTGAGGTTGTAATGGTCTTTGTAGTCGATTTCCAACAACCCTTGCTGCACCATTTGCTGCAAAAACAACTGCCACGCAAAGGCGGTGTTTTGTTGCCCTACCCCAAAGGTTTTTACCTGATCAAAACCGCGCTCTACTACAGTGGCCGATCGGGTACCTTTGAGCACATCCACCAAGGTAGTGAGGCCTATTTGCTCCTGGCATCGTTTCACCGCCGAAAGCGCCATTTGGGCAAGAATAGTACCGTCAAAGTACTGTGGCGGGTTGTCGCATACATCACAATTGCCGCAATTTTCTAAAGTGACTTCGCTGAAATAGCTGAGTAGAATTTTTCGGCGACACACCTGGGCTTCGGCAAACTCTTGCATGCGCTGGAGCTTGGCTTGCTGAATGGCTTTGTATTGCTCGTTGTCGATGTCTTCAATGAAACCCTGCTGCACTTGTATGTCGCGAAAGCTGTAGAACAAAACGGTTTCTGAAGGCTTTCCATCCCGGCCAGCCCGACCGATCTCTTGGTAATAACTTTCCAGGTTGCCTGGCAGACTGTAGTGCACCACAAATCGTACATCGGCTTTGTCGATGCCCATGCCGAAGGCGATGGTGGCGCAAACGATGTGCACCCGCCCTTGTATGAAGTCATCCTGGGCCTGATGTCGGGTTTCGGGATCGAGGCCGGCGTGGTAGGCGGTGGCGTTGATGCCGTGGTCGCGCAGCTTCTGGGCCAGGGTTTCGGTGCCGTTGCGGCTTTGGCAATAGATGATGCCCGACTGACCGGGATAGCGAAACACCAAGGGCATTAACTGCTCCCATTTCTTGCGACCGGGTAACACTGCCATCGATAAGTTGGGCCGGTCGAAGGATGAGACAAACATTTTATGGTTACGCAGGTGGAGCAATTCGGCAATGTCGCTGCGCACCGCGCGGTCGGCAGTGGCCGTTAGAGCGATGATGGGTATTTCGGGAAAGATGGATTTGAGCGCATGCAAGCGCTGGTATTCGGGCCGAAAGTGGTGCCCCCAGCTGCTGATGCAATGGGCCTCATCAATGGCAAATAACCAAGGCTTCAACTCACCCAGATATTCGATAAAGTTACCGGAAAACAAGCGCTCTGGCGATACATAAAGCAGGTTGACGCTGCCCTGCGATAATTTTTCGTGTACTGCCCGGGCTTCATCTGGTTCCAGGCTGGAGTTGAGGTACTCGGCAGCAATACCGTTAGATTGCAGGGCCTGCACCTGGTCTTTCATCAACGCGATGAGGGGCGATAACACTACGGTTAGGCCCGCGTGCACCACCGCTGGCAACTGGTAACACATGGATTTTCCACCACCAGTGGGCATCAACACCACACAATCTCCTCCACCCAGCACTTGCTCGATGATTTCGCGTTGCATGGGGCGAAAGCCATCGTAGCCGAAATACTGTTTGAGGGCGGTTTCGAGTGTCTCGCTCATGAACTGCTCCCGTTCTTAAAATTGAGTTCGAAATACACTACTAAAGGGAAAGAAACTAAGGCGCATGAGCTTAAAATGCTGCAACCCGAAAGGGATACCAATGATAGTGAGACAAAATGCCACCCCAAAAGCCAAATGAGAAAGGGCAATGCTCAGGCCACCAAAAATCAACCACAAAACATTCAGCAAAAGCGAACCAGTACCACTATCGGGACGGGTCACTACCGCTCGGCCGAAAGGCCACAAACTGGCTACACCGATTTTAAACAACTGCAAGCCAAAGGGAATACCAATAATGGTGAGGCACCACAACAATCCAGCAATGAAGTATTCGAGAAAAATGAAGAAGCCACCCAGCAGAAGCCAGAGTAGGTTGCCTATCAATAGCATGATTTACTTTTTAACGGTCTCAAGGGGGTAACTACAAAACTACAACTCCCCTCCTGCTTCCGTGCTTTCCTCGCCAATTAGTTATCAACCACTGTGCACTACCGTATTTCTTGGGGGTACGGCTAAAATCCAGGTATCTTTGCCCTCCATGAATTCGCCTAACCAACACTCCGCGCGCGCCTCTTCCCGTAAAAAAGCGCACAAGAAGCTGGTTCAGAACCTGAAACGACGACCACAAAAAGTGGTAGACGCATTGTTTCAGGAATGCCACGAGGAGGTATTTGAAAAAACCGATTGCTTAAAGTGTGCCAACTGCTGCATTACCACTGGTCCGCGCTTTAGCGATAATGATATTTCGCGCATTGCCAAATACCTGCGGATGAAACCAGGGGCTTTTGTAGAGCGCTACTTGCGCATCGACGAAGATGAGGATTATGTGCTTCAACAAGTGCCTTGCACATTTTTGGAGGAAGACAACCGGTGCTCTATTTACGATGTACGGCCCAAGGCTTGCCGCGAATACCCACATACCGATCGGGCCAAACAACAACAGTTGTTTCCTTTGTTGACCTACAACCGGGTGATTTGTCCGGCGGTTTTTGAAATCCTGGAACAGATCGAACAGCGGGTGAGTCGCTCCTAAGGCATTACCGAGGTGGCTTCCATCACCTTCTCGGCCGGTATACTGAAACGAAATACAGATCCTGCGCCTGGGGAAGATTCGACCCAGATCTTACCGCCCGACTCTTCGATGGTTTTTTTCACAATGGCCAGACCTAAGCCGGTGCCATCAATTTCATCTTTGGGCCGCAAGGTTTGAAAGATGTTGAAAATCTTTTGGTGGTATTCGGGTGCAATACCTGGCCCGTCGTCTTGTACCCAAAACTCCCAATTTTCCCCTTTTCGGGAATGGCCCAGGTGGATGTGCCCGGTCTGCTGGTGGTGGTACTTCACCGCATTGCCTACCAGGTTTTGAAATATTTGAGCGAAAGCGGTTCGGTTGCCCATCAACACCGGAAATTCATCGGCCACTTGAATGTGAAATCCTTCAGGTGCGTTGACCATATCTACCACCTCGGCCAAGAGCACATTCAGGTCGATCTCCACCTGCCGGGTATGAATGCCACCCGCCCGGCTGTATTCCAAGATACCGTTGATGAGCTTTTCCATGCGCCTTACCCGGTTTTCGAGCAATTGCAAATTTTGGGAAGTGGTTTCCTCGATGTTGTCTTCGAGGTCCATCCGCAAAAAGGTGGTGAGGTTGGCTATGCCCCGCAAGGGAGTTTTGAGGTCGTGTGAAACGACGTAGGCAAACTTGCGCAACTCGGCGTTGATGACTTCGAGGCGGTCTTTTTGATCTTGCAGCTGCCGTGCAGTAGTCACTTGCTCTTGATTGCGCTGCCGCAACTCTTGCATCAGCCGCATAATGAGTTCTTTCTCTTTGCTGATCTCGGCGGTTCTTTTCTGAATCTTCGACTCGATGTGTCCGTTCAATTCGGTGATCTCAGCAATGTACTCCCGCAAGCGGGTTACGTTTTCGGAAACACCTTCGCCAAGTTCGGGTTGCAGCCTATGGCCGGAAAAGAACTGCTTTCCGGTATCAATGATTCCGTACTTCTCAAGGGTATGAAATGGGTCGGCAATCAAGCCATGGTAGTCGCTGGCGTTGGCCAATGCATGGATGAGGCTGGCGGCACAATGTTCGGGCGGCATCATGCCGGCATACCCGGGGTTGTGACCCAGCTGCAACACATAATCTTCAAAATCAATGGCTACCCGCTGGCAGTATTTTACAAACACATCGGCAATCAAAGGGGTGGCGACCAATCCAGGCGCAAAGCCCATGATAGTGATCGGACTGTTCTTGCCCAGTTCGCTGGCCAGGGAAAACAACAACGATCGCATGGCAACTTTAGAGGCCGACATGGCCGCAGCATAGGCCATACCTTCCAACGCTACCATATTGAGCACCGTGCCACTCCCCCGCTGCTGCATGCCTGGGAGTGCCAATTTGGTGGCCAGCACTGCCGCTCCTATGTTGGTTTTTTGGTGCAACTCCCACTCTTCGATAGGCATATCCGAAAAAGCATCGATGGAGAAGTGCACCGCATTGTTCATCAGGATATCTACTGGACCCAAGGTGCCTTCAATTTGGGCAAATGCTGCCCGCAGTTGATCAAAATCAGCAACATCGCAATGAATAAAAATCGCCGTATGGCCTTGTTGCTGAATGAAATCTGCTACCGTTTGTCCGTTTGGATTTTTATCCAACACGACCGTTTGTGCGCCCAGGGCGGCCAGTCCAATGGCCGTTTGCTTGCCAATGCCCCGTGCAGAACCGGTGACCAAAGCCACTTTACCCGCAAATTGATCGGGAGACAAGTGCAGGCGTTGGACCATGGTGGCTACCGGGTCGGTAGGAAGGTCAAACAGATGATCGTAAGACATGGAGCGAATTATTGGATAGTGGTGCTTAAAGTGTAATTCCGTTTCTACGGAAAATCAAGCTGCAGGTTCTGGTAAAAATTCGGTTTTGGCTTTTCAAAAACCCGTTACTTCCGGTTATACAACTGATTGGCCGCTTTCATCTCCTGGCTCAGGGCCTTGAAGTTGATCACTCCTTGGTGCATTTTCAGGTGCTCTACCACCACAAAAGCCCTGCGCAAGCGGATATCAGAGCTTTTGACCTGGCCCACGAAATGGATCAAGTTGCGCTGTTTACCCGGTGTCAATGCATGAAAGTAGTCGCTCCCCACTTCATCTTGTAAGAGCAACTCGTGGAGTTCATCGGGCATGGGCATGCCATAATCGGAAGTGTCTTTTTCCAATTGCACTGCCATTACCTGCCCACGTACCAAGCCTAGCTTGTTGCGGTTGGATTTGTTGATCATGATGAACCAACCCGAAGTTTTAGAAGGCATCAAAGCGCAGTGGAAGGAGATTTTATTTTCAAGGGTACAAACCATTCTACGGTCATCTCCCTCTATCAAATCTTCGGCTATTTCGTTGGGCACCACCAAATGGTAGCCCCAAAGCGGGCTGTCTTCAAAACGTTCCAACTGGGTAGTGAATGCAACGGCCATAGGGGGAAATTAAGAAATTGATTTTTATACATTCAAGTATATGCTTTGAATTCATCCCATGTGTGGGTTGGATGGCAAATGGCGATCGTAAAGACCTTAGCGTTTCTTTACCACGCCGAAAAAGGACCAAAGCGGCTTGGCTTAATCGACTGATGAAGCTTGAAACTGGTAGTTTTTGAACCTTTCTCACCTCATTTCAATAGTGATTAAAACGGTAGAAGGGGCCATTTCTAATTGAATTCTAATTCCGCTACGGCATAAAGCTTCCTTCAGGTCTACATTGTTTCGTAATTTGCCGCCCGAACCCCGATAATTGTTTGCTCCGCAAGCTTTATCTCTTTTTTAATCTGTCGTTTCAGGGCTTGACCTTCGCTGTTTGTAGTGGTGTGTGAAGTACTGGAAACGAGCATACCAATTAACCCTAATGTGATGAAGTACTTGACCTATTTAACCCTGGCCGTAGTGCTGTTTAGCGCTTGTTCCAAAGACGATGATCCTGCTCCCGAACCTACTCCTACTCCTGGCGGAAGCTCTGGGACCAACCCCATTACTGGCAGCGCCTGGGTAACAGTGGATGCCGATTTCGATGAACAGGTGTATGACATGGCCACCTACGACAATTCCCTTTGGTTGGTCTATTCTGATTTTAGTAGCGGCACTACCCAATTTTCTTATACAGGTACTTATTCCGGCACCTCAGTTTCCAGTCGCTTTCAAACGGCCATTGGCTCAGGCACTGGTTTCGACGAGTTGTTTGTGTACAACGATGGCTTCTTTGCCCGTGGTGCTTTGGGTCCTTATGGCGTATTCGAATACAGCAAAACTGCTAACCGTTGGGAACCGAAATACCAAAGTCCTGGCTCCTTTGTGAATGTATATGCCTTCACCCAATACAATGGGAATGGGGTGTTGGCGGCCAGCGATGCGCCCTACGTTTACATCGACAACGGTGGTGTTTTGGCCGGCGTAGGCTCCGGTACCGATGACTTGGTAAGGACTTTGTTGGAATACAACGGCGATTTGATCGCAGCCGGTGAGTTTACCAATGCCGGCGGCACCAGCGCCAACTACATTGCCCGGTGGAACGGTTCTGCATGGCAGCCCCTGGGAACCGGAACTAACGGAGCGATTGAGCACCTGATTGAATACGATGGCAAACTCATTGCCGCTGGCGATTTCACCACTGCCGGTGGCCAATCGGCCAACCACATTGCGGCCTGGAACGGCACCGCCTGGGAGCCATTAGGCGCAGGCATTCAAAGCCAAAGTTTCAATGCTGCCATCAACGACATGACGGTACACGGAAACGAACTGTTTGTCGGTGGCGACTTTAGCGGTGCTGGTACCGTAACCACCGATCACATTGCCAAATGGGATGGAAGCACCTGGAGCGCACTGGGTGGCGGTGCCCCGGATGCCGTAGGAGCAGTAGCCGTATACAACGAGCAGCTATACATTGTGGATGCCTATTCGTTTACCCCCAACATTTTGCTGCGTTTAGAATAAGACTGCCCCATTCAAAAACAGCAATAAAACACCGGTTCTGATTTAGGGCTGGTGTTTTTTGTTGGATACTCCCTGCCATCCATTTTTAATATATTCGATTTTTGGCTTGATCATTGGTAAATGCAACGTCTTTTAAATAGCTCAAACTACTTCAGCCAACGTGGCCGGTGTGCCCGATAGTTGTTTCTTTGTTCAACCAAACTGTTTTCCTGTTGACCTCAAACTCCCCATTCATGAAGTATTTTACCCTTTTAGCTGCTGCATTGCTGCTTTTTAGTAGTTGCGATAGAGACGATGACGCTGGCCCTGCTCCGTCATCATCGAGTACCAACGCTGGCGTCACGCCCATTAGTGGCACGGCCTGGGTAATAGTAGACCCTAATTTTGACGAACAGGTCAAAGACCTGGCGGTTTACGACAATTCCATTTGGTTGGCTTATTCGAAGTATGACAGTGGCTTAGGATTTTCCTATACCGGTGTATACAACGGCACCACCATTGCCAATTTGTTTCAGCCCAACATTGGTACGGGTACCGGCATCGACGAGCTTTATGTTTATAATGATGGTTTCTATGCCCGTGGGGCACTGGATTTTTATGGAGTATTTGAATACAATTCGGCCGATGAACGCTGGGATACCAAGTACCAAACGCCGGGTGCTACGGTCAACGTGTATGGCTTTACCCAATACCAGGGCAACAATGTGATTACCACCGGCAACCTGCCCTTTATTTTTATGGATAATAATGGCACCCTGACACCGGTAGGAAATGGCACCAATGGTTTTGTAAGCGATGTCATCGAATACAACGGAGAACTCATTGCGGCCGGTAATTTCTCATTTGCAGGTGGAGTAGCTGCTAATTACATCGCCCGCTGGGACGGCTCCAACTGGCAACCTTTGGGTGAAGGTACCAATGATCGGATCAACCATTTGATTGAATACAATGGTAAATTGATTGCCGCTGGTCGGTTTACGGTGGCTGGCGGACAACCAGCTGGTAACATTGCTTCCTGGAACGGTACGAATTGGGAAGCGCTCGGCAATGGGATTCAAACCCAAAGCCCCAACACTCCCATCAACGACATGATCGTGCACGGCAACGAGCTCATTGTAGGGGGTGATTTTAATGTAGCCGGTACCAACACCACCGATCACGTGGCCAAATGGAACGGCCGCTTTTGGGTTCCCTTAGGCGGAGGTGCACCGGATGCCGTAGGCGCATTAGCGGTTTACAACGATCAGCTCTACATTGTGGACGCCTACTCCTTTTCCCCCAACTTTTTCTTGCGTTTGGAATAGGCTTCGGTCTTCGCTATCCCCGGTCCCAGAGCGGACCGCGTCAGCCTTTCGGCTGAGTCGATGGGCCCGGGGAGGTTGTACTTTTTGAAGATACCATTGGTGCCCGCAACACGCAGCATGCTATAGATAACGGATCGTAGTGGCAAACTACGATCAGGCTGGGGCACTTACCCTTCCAGTTGACGGTCCTGCTCAGGATGAAACTGAATTACCAGTTCACCATCGGCATATTTCACCCCATCGTCAATGATTCGAATCCGAAAATGTAGGACGGTTTTCTCAGTCGCTTCCAGGTAGACCAGCTTTAGCTCATACAATTGCAAACTGAGGCTTTCCAATGCATTCAAATTCACCTCTTCGAGGTTTTCGGGCAAGCTGTACCGCCATTTGTAAGCTTTCCAGGTGCTCCCGTAGGCATTGTCTCCCTTAGTGATGTTTAAGGTATCGCGCAAAAGCATGGAGGTCTTATCCCATACCGCTAACTGGTCGGCTACTTTCAATTCCAAAGCGTTGAAGAGGCCCAGTTTTCCGCTGCCCTTAAACCGAATGGTAGAACCAAATTTGAAAATTTCGAGGTTCTCCCGGCTGGTGGCGATTAACTTGGGCTTGCTATCAAAGTAGGCCTGAACTTCTTGGTACTCAGCTTCGGTAATTCCGAATTGAGGGTCGTAAGGCAACTTTCCCTTTTCGGCAGAAGTCACATAATCCACCGCCCACTGTGGGTTTTTCGCCAGGTTTGCCTGAAAGGAACGCATCAAAGAATCAATGCGTGGAGCAACAGATAGGCTGTCCATCACCTCTACCTCAAAGTGGCCTTCGGGTAGCAATTGGTGAAGGGTCGTTGCATAGTCTGCTTCAAAAGCTGGTGGCCCACTTGCCTCCTTGTTGGCTGCAGTACAGGCCCCTAAAAACAATAAAAAGAGAATTGCTGCAATTTGAATGAGTGCTTGGGGTCGTAAAAACATGGTATGGGGAATAAGTCAGTAAAAGTAAATAGGAATTTAAACTATTATCGCTCCTAAGCATCCACGAAGCTGCAACGTAATGCCTACGCAACTTGAATCAATTGCCCGAGGAAGTCCGAATAAGCGTGATCTTTGGGTAGGTCCATCTCTACTTGCCACTCCTGGCGCACAGTAGACACTTGCTCACCCGTTTTAGGGTTATAGCCCACTTTTTCTACCGACTGTCGCCAGCAACCGATCCCCCGTTTTTGCCAGGCGGGCAAATCGTTGTAGTTGATGCCCGCCTGAAACAGCAACTCATTTTTCTCGGCTACCGAAAGGCCATTCAAGGTGGCGGTGGCTTCTTTTTTGCCTTTGCCCTGCTCGCGTAAGGTCCAATACAAGCAAGCATTGAGCGAGTTGCGGTGCGCATCTTCGGCCCGCCAACGGAAATAATCGATTACCCGTTTTTCGTTGGGCAATGGGCACAAGCGGCAATCGAAAGCAGCTACAGCTTGTAGGGAATGCGTAAAAGCAGCACTGGCCTCTCCGGCGAGAACCGAATTGATCTTGCGCACCTTGCGCCCAAATCCGTGTTCATCGGGTGGAAAAAGCAGCGAGATTTCATCACTTTGCGTATAGGCATAGGTTACCTTGAAGCCACACCCTACCAGGTGTTTCACGGTGGTGATCATGGCATCACGAAACTGCTCATCGAAAGGCCGTTTCAACTCAAGGGTTTCTTTGGTAAGGCGGGTAAAACCGCGCCCATCCAATCGGGCCACTACCCAGGTTTCGGGTAGCAACCACTGATCGATGCTGGTTTCGAATTGGCGCATTTGCGTATCGAGGTCCTCAAACTTCATTTTTCCAAGGGCTTATATTAAATCCATTTTCGGAAAGTGCTACGAACCATAGTTCATCAAATCCTTCGGCCAAACCGGGCAATTCCAAAGCATGGTGCTTGGCCATCACTCCTTTGTCGGTAATACGGTCAACTTTAGGCCGCTGCCGGTTGCGTTCCAGGCAATCGGCAATTTGCGACTGAAAGAAATAACCAATGCTGCGGTAGCGGTTTTCCTTGGCCAATTGCAAGTAAACGGCACGGTCCTTTAAGGTGACGTTGGTGTTGTCCACCACCATACGCTGTTGCAGGCGAAACCCCAGATCGAGGTAAGCGGCTTCTTTTTTGCGGGTATTCAGCAAATCCATGCTCACCCGCACGTGCGAGTTGAAAAAGCGCTCCTTGTAAAAGCTGCTTTTTCCACTCGCAGGTATTCCGATAAATACGATCAATTCCATCTTTTTAAGTTTTGTGGTGGTCCCCCTGGCTTCGCTCGGCTTCGCCCCGGGCCCCTCGACTCCGCTCGGGGACCGGGGGGGGGACCGAATTCGCGCGAAATAGCAGGAAAAACTCCGCTAAACTCTTCTATTTATAATGAAAGAGCTTGGTCATTCGACCTACAACCGTGGGTCTACCTCCTCACTTTCTAAAGCCAAAACGCCAAACACGCTTTCGTGAATGCGCCTCAAAGGCTCCTTGCGGATGAAACGCTCTAAAGCTTCCATGCCCAAGGCAAATTCCCGAATGGCCATGGAGCGCTTGTGCTTCAAGTGGCGGCCTTTCAAGCGCTTGAGGTGGTGATCAAAATCGTATTCTGGTCCGTAAATGATACGCAAGTATTCTTTGCCCCGGCACTTCACCGCAGGTTGCAAAAAGCCGCCTTTGGTATCGGGATGCACAAAGTTCATGGGTTTCACCACCATGCCTTCGCCTCCTTTGCCCGTCATTTCCAACCACCAGTCTATGGCTGCCTGCACACTCTTAGGGTCAGCAGTGTCCACCACTTTGTAGGGAGTAGCCATAAGCAAGGCAGGATCGGCTTTTACGAATCCGGCAATGGTGTCCATGTGCCACTGATTGGTTTGATCGTGGTAGACTTTGCCCTCGGTGGCCAGAATGTGGAAGGGCGCCAATTTTAAGTCGTCCAACTGCGCTACCGGCCAACAATAGTGGCGGTAGGCGGCCCTGTATTGCTGCATTTTGCTTTCCCGCTGCTGAAAGGCCGTGGCCAACTCAGCCGGCACCTCTACGCCACGCGCTGCGCTGGTCGCCAACAAGGCGTTCACTTCGGGCAGCACCGCACTGGCCGCAGCGCCAACCGAGGCGTATTGATCTTTCAGCAAAGCTTGCGCTTTTAGCGACCAGGGCATCAATTCACAATCCAGCACCACCCACTCGGTTTCAAACGTTTCGAAGAAACCCGAAGCTTCCAAGGCATCGCGCACCCGCGTGAGAAAGGCAGTTTCCAGTTCACGGTCGGTGAAAAAGTTACGTCCGGTTCGGGTGTAGCATATCCCTATCCCTTCGCCTTCTATGCCAAAGTGTTCGGTAACGGCCGCTTCGTTGCGCGCCACCACCACCACCGCACGCGACCCCATGTGCTTTTCTTCACACACCAATTGGGGCACACCTTTGGCCGCATAGTATCCAATGGCTTCCGCCGGATGTTCCAAAAATTCGGGCAAAGGGCTGGTTTCGCAGGGCGACATGGTAGGTGGCAAATACACCAACCACTTAGGGTTCACGGCAAAGCGACTCATGATCTCCAAGGCCGGAATCGAATTCTCTTCCCGTATGGTGATGTTGTGCCGCAAGCGGGTTTGCACAATGCGCTTGCCACTCACCTCGGCCAGATCCAGCACATCATCGTATTGCTGTTGCTGGTTGAGCTTGCGTTGTTGCTCCTCCCAGTCCAATGGCCGGGCGGGCACCGCGTATTCTTTTCGGGCGGCCACTTCCACCAATTGAGCTTCGGGATAGCGCAAAGCGGTGAGCTTGCCCCCAAACACACACCCCGTATCAATGTCGATGGTGCGGTTGAGCCACTCGGCTTCAGGCACCGGCGTGTGGCCGTAGACCACCATGGCTTTGCCCCGGTATTCTTCTGCCCAGGACAAACGCACGGGCAAACCAAATTCATCAATCTCCCCGGTAGTTTCTCCGTAAAGGCAAAACGAACGCACCGCGCCCGAGGCACGACCGTGCATGGATTCTTTCAAACCCGCGTGGGCTCCTACCAATCGGCCTTCGTCTACCACCAGGTGGCTCACCAAGCGGTAGAGAAATTCTTTTACAGCATGCAAAAACTCGGGGCTGGCCCCCTCCAATTGCGCCACGGTCAAATCCAAGCCGTGTTTCAACTGCACTTTTTTCCCCGAAAGGTAGCGGTGCAACTTCATGTCGTGGTTGCCCGGAACGCAAAGGGCGGTGCCGGCATTGACCATACTCATTGCCAGGCGCAACACTTCCGGCGATTTCGGACCACGGTCCACCAAATCGCCCACAAAAAAGGCCCTTCGGCCTTCGGGTGGTGTTACCTCAAAGCCAAAATTCTGCTCGGTGGCTTCCACCTCGGCCACGGTGTAGCCTAACTTTTCCAGCAGTTCTATCAATTCGTCGAAGCAGCCGTGCACATCACCAATGATGTCGAACGGCCCTTTTTCTTCTTTGCGGTCGTTGTAGAGCCGTTCGCGCACAATGCCGGTCACGGCATTCACCTGCGCCTCCGATTTCAAAAAATGCAATTTGCGCAAGCCTTCGTATTTGATCTTCCGCAAGTCGCGCTTCATTTGCTGGCTTTGCATCCGAATCACGTTGGGCGACATCTGTCGGTCTTCCCGCTTTTTATTTCGGGCCTGGGCCACTCTTTCGGATAATTCAAACACAATTCCGGTGGGCAATACGTGGTGTTGACGCGCCAGTGCCACCAATTTGGCGCGGTCGCTTTTCTGAATGTTGGTGGCATCCACCACGGTGAGTAAGCCGTTTTTCAAGCGCATACCGATGATGTAGTGCAGCACATCAAAGGCATCTTTGGTTGCCTGCTGGTTGTTTTCATCGTTCGACACCAAACCGCGGCAGTAATCCGACGATACGATTTCGTAAGGCGCAAAATGCTTTTTAGCAAAAGTGCTTTTTCCAGAGCTCGAAGTGCCGATGAGCAACACCAGGCACAATTCAGGCAATTCCAGGCGTATTTCGTTCTCAGTTGTCATCAGGGTCAATTTCAGATTCTTGGTTCAACACATCGTTTCGGGTAAACACCGCCATTTGCGAAGGGCCACCCACTTCGGGATCTTCCTCGCCCACCGGTGAAAACTCGGGCCGGTAGCCAAACTTATCGCCAATGGCCCTGGCCCAGGTTTCAAACTCTTGCCGGGTCCATTCAAAGCGGTGATCGGGATGCCGAAAAGCTCCTGCCGGAAGGGTTTCAAAGCGCACATTGTATTCCGCATTGGGCGTGGTAAGCACTACCGTTTCCGGACGTGCAAACTCAAATACTACCCTTGAAAAAGCCTGCAAGCGGTTTTCGTCCAGGTGCTCAATTACTTCAATAATGGCCGCAGCATCGTAGCCTTCCAGGCGTTTGTCCCGGTAAGTCAACGCCCCGTGAATCAATTTCAACCGCTCGTTTTGGCGAGGACTGAACTCGTCCATGTATAGGCGCTTGCGGGCGTTTTGCAGGGTTTTGAACGAAGCATCCATGCCACAAATCTCCCGGAATTGCCGTTCGCGCAACAAGAGCCGCAACAGCTTGCCTTCACCACAACCCAAGTCGAGTACGCGGGAAGCTCCACTGGCTTTCAAGGCCTTTACAGCTTGTTTGAGCCGTTGCTGGTGCAAGCTCACTTTGCGTGCCTTCATTTCTTCGGGCTCTTCCGGGCCATCGTTTTCCGCATCGGCTTCTTGTTCCAACATGCGGTCCATCGCGTTTCGGGTTAGCGATTTGAGGTGCAACAAGTACCGCTGCGTGATCTGCTCCCGCTCCGGGTGTTCTTGCAACCACGTACCGCCCCGCTCTATCAGCTTATCGATTTCGTCTTTGCTCACGTAGTAGTGCTTGTCGTTGTCCAACACCGGAATCAACACGTAGAGGTGGGTCAGCAACAAATGCAAAGGCAAGGTATGCCGCAGCACCAACCGGAAGTATTTGCTCATGCCCCAGGTTTCAAATTGGGCATCTAATGGCTGGCGTTCCAACTCTACGGTGTACCCCAGGGGTTCAAACAGTTTTCGAATCAACACCTCGCCTCCTTTGGGAGCCGGCAACGAATGTAACTCAACCTCAAAGGGCAAAGCTTGCGCCACCAATGCTGGTTTGTCTTTGCACTTGGCGTTCATCGCCGTATTGAAAGCTTTGGAAAGGGCAACACTCATGAACGAAGAAGCCACATAGGGCCGGTCGTTCACGTATTGCCCCAGGCTGAAGTTTACCGCTTTTTGATTGCGGGTATTGCGCACCAGGGCAATGGGATCAATTTCGAGCAGGAGTGCCACTTTGCAGCGACTTTCCGAAGCCTCGGGGTAAAAAATGTGCGCCTTGCCGTGCGACAGATCGACCGACTGAAAGCGGCCGGGGTGCTTGTGCAGCAAATAACCTAAATCGGTGGCTGGCCGATGGGTGGTTTGTAGGGTTAATAACATGGTACAAAACAAAAAACCCGGGTGATGGCCCGGGAAATCAAATAGTTGCTATAAAAATGATGGCTTAATCCCGGGCACCACCAATCGCTTCCGTATACGGGAAGTTGAAGCGTGAACGATGCAGGGATGTGTGCGACATGATGAGGACAAATATAGATGAATTCCTGGCTTTGGGGTTATTGGGAAAGAAATTGTTGAACTGTTGGTTTGTCTAAGTTTATCACCCAAATGGAATGGTTAACTTCTCCAATATTTTAGCGAATAACATTATTTGACAATTAAGCGATGGCCTGATAACATCATTTAAAGCGAAGGGACGATCTCAATTTCATGACTATTATTCATGTCAAGGAGTCGATCCTAAGAGCAAAGGTTTTGATAAGTTTCCGCAAAAGAATGTGCCTTTCACCAAGGTGAAAAATTAAGCGAAAGATTTCTTGGTGGGAAATTTATGATTTCAAGAAAGCCAATACCTTTTTGTAAAATTGATTTTCTTACTACAAAAAATCCCTACCGCACATCCAATCCAATTTATGTCATCTAAAAAATTTATCGAAAATCAATTGGAGGTAAAGCAACTACTTCAAAAATTAAAGCTGTGTGAAGTAAAAAATCATCAAGTAGAGATTTATATCAATCCTATAACTAACCAAAAGTGGGAAAAATATGAGTTTGAATTTGAGGATGATGGAAGTACTGGAACTGGCCTACGCTGTTTTCCTTACTGTTCAATTAAAACAACTATACATATTGCCTTAAACTCCGATGATACTGATGAGGTAGATGGCGCTGCTACATTACTATATGAATTCGATCGACAGGGTCATGAAGTCCGGAAGCCACTTTTAGAGGCAATCGAAAAACGATTGGCTCATATTTCACTCGATCGATTTGAAACAATTTACTGGCGAACTGCATTGTATGATAAAACTAATAATCGCTCTATTGTAGGGAAAAAGTGGGCAGAAATAAAGAAAGATGCCAGCTTCTTCCTCGAAACTGCAGAATGGGCAAATACATTGAGGGAAAAAATTTCTGGAGCTAACAAGGCTCAAGATCATTAAAAACAACTTCAATTACCTATTATCATCCCATACTCTAAAATTGCGTTGGACAATTTGCTTATGAAAATTAATCCTTACTGATTTGTCAAATACTCTACTGGTGTTGCAATCTCACACCATCTAAAGTCCCCATGAAACTCCCCTACCTCCTTCTCCTTTTCATCACGGCCTGCACCCAGCAGCCCAACCCACCAACAAAAGAAGCAAACCAACCAAAAACACGCGAGGTCATCGTTCCCGAATTTCAACCCCTGCTGGACGAAGCCGAAGTGGACGGTACCATACTCATCTATGTTTTAGAAGACGACCAATACTATTCCAACGATTTTCAATGGGCCCAAAAAGGCTTCCTCCCCGCCTCTACTTTCAAAATAGCCAACTCTATAATTGCCTTGGAAACCGGGGTAATGGAGAACGACAGTACCCTGATCCGCTGGAAGGGCGAAGCCAGAGCGCAAAAGGTTTGGGAACAAGACTTGATCCTGAGGAAGGCATTTCATTATTCTTGTGTGCCCTGTTACCAGGAAATCGCTCGAAAAGTTGGGGTGGAGCGCATGCGCGGCTATTTGGAAGAACTGGATTATGGTACTATGGTGTTCGACTCTACCAACCTTGACCTTTTCTGGCTGCAAGGCTACTCCCGGATCACTCCCATGGAACAAATTGACTTTTTAATGCGCTTGCACCAATCGAAACTGCCCATTGCTGAACGCACGGAAAAGATCATGAAACGCATGATGCTCCTCCAAGACCAGCCCAATTACCAACTGCGTGGTAAGACGGGTTGGTCCATCGATCAAGGGAAAAACAACGCCTGGTTTGTGGGTTATGTGGTAACTACTGACAAAACCTATTTTTTCGCGACCAACATTGAACCGAAAACTCCAATTGATCGGAAAAAATTTCCAGCAGTAAGGAAGGAAGTAACGTTTCAGGCGCTTGATCGGATGAGAGTTCACCCATAAATACAAGGAGTTAAAAGGAAATTTTAGGTAAATCCTTACCGATCCACTCCCTACCATTTCGGCTTCGCTCAATGTCCGGGGAAGAATCAAATTTCAATAAATGAAGCTACTGATTAAGATAGCCAAGATTTTAGTGAGCACTGCCTTAACGGTGTACCTATTAACACTAATCTTTACAGGGAGCTATCACTACAGTTGGAGTGCACTTGATGCCTTTCACGGAGGGAACTCTTTAACCCAATTCTTCGGATTTCTGGTGAAAGCCTTTTTTGCGCTTACTATCTGGGTAGTTGGCTTTTTCCTCTACTTTGGTAGCCAAAGGATTAAAAAAATCAATGCTCTCCTTTACTTTCCGTTGCTGACAACTGTTGCCTTGTTCTCTTTCATTTACAGTGCCGTCACTGTAGAGCCAGAATGGAACCGGAGCCTAAAAATGCAGATATGCGCCAAGGCGCAAGACGATGGAATGGAACTCACGTTCGATGATTTAACTAAGGAAGAATATGACTTCATCAATTCAAAACGAAAGTGGCTCCCCGAGATACCTGTAGAATCCAAAACAATCCGAATTCACTATTTCAGAGACGATTTCTTAGGCGATTTCGATTTAAACATCTGGTTAACGCTTAACTCAGACACGCCATTAGACACCCTAAAATATCCAGATTGGGGCTATGATGGGACTTATTACTACTACAATGCATTTCAGCAATAAAGAGAGAGTGCCGAGAACCATCCGTAGGCTACTATTTTCTTTTACCGAACAGAGCTACTCTGTCATTCGGCAAATACGTTTGCTTGGGGTACTGGTATTTTAGCTGAGTTTCTGACCTTACGGTTCCTGTAGATGGTCTTGAAAGTCGGGTAAATCGGAAATAATGAATTGGTTTTCAATGAACTATTTCATATTAATAAAGTTGGCCTTTCGGCTCCGCTCAAGGACCGAGTTCTTATTGTTGCGCGTTCCGCGCAGAGTCAAATGCCGGTTGTCCTACCACGACTATCCCGGTCTTCGAGCGAAACTATCCCGGTCTTCGAGCGAAGTCGAGAAGCCCGGATTTAATGAAATAATATTCAATCAATTAGAGCAGTTTTAAATAAGGTTGGCCTTTCGACTGTCGCTCAAGGACCGGGTTTCTATTGATGCGCGTTCCGCGCAAGTAGAGTTGTTAATGCAAGCCTTCGGAGGCTTCTAAGTCACTTAGAAATTCCTGTAATTTATCCTCAAACCTGCGCTTACTCATGTAAATAGAAGCCACGCAGTTATTATCGTCATTCCAATTGATCGGCATTTGTCGGCAGGCCTTGATCGCCACAATGCCTTGCCCTTGCTTTCGAGGCGATTCAAACTGAGGGTCGACCACAAAACAAAGGAGCAGGGTGCGTTTGGGGAAATTGACCGACTCTATTTTCCAGTGCTCATCGTCCCACCATGCCTCACTTCGGTCAATAGCGGTTATTTCCCATCCTTGAGACTGTAAGGCTTGTTGCACTTGGTATTTGTAGCCTGTGAACTTCATTCGTATCGATTCGTTTTTACTGAATTTAGAAACCGTCTATCTTAAGTCCTCATCGGTCTTCGAGCGAAACTATCCCGGTCTTCGAGCGAAGTCGAGAAGCCCGGATTCAATGAATTAAAGTTCAATTAATTAGAGGAGTTACAAAATAAAGTTGGCCTTTCGGCTCCGCTCAAGGACCGGGTTGTTATTGATGCGCGTTCCGCGCAGGGGGGAAAACCTTAATAGAATGCAGCTACTGTTAAAGCTTCTTTCTCACGGCCCGTAGCGTACGAGCATTTTTTGCGACAAGTAGCCATGACCGCCATTGTACACCGTTTTCCAGCCGCGCTCGTTGAGGTATTTTTCCAGGTAGCGGTTCAGTAAACCATGGGATACTAACAGGGTTTTCCTGTTTTTCAGAGCGTCCTGTTCTAAAAAACGGGCCGCTTTTTGCGCCCGGTCTTTGGCAGCGGTTCGGTTTTCAACACCCTTGTCGTTGAGGTTCATGAACCAAAGCACCCGGGAGGTCCTTAGCCACATCTTGAGGGGCAATTTCACATTGGGAAAGGCAAATACTTTGCGTTCAAATTCCCGAAACAGGGTATCGGATTGTAGCAATTCGGGTTGTTGAAACACCTGTTTTGCCGTAGAAATCGACCGGTTGATGCTGCTGGTGTGGATCACGCCCAGTTCTCCGGCCACCAGGATCAACGGAATAAACGCCGGAGGAAAGATGCCCACAGAATCATAAGCCCGTACGTACTCCATGGCCTCGCTTCGTTTTCTCCATCCGTTGTGTTGCAAAGCGGGTTCTCCGTGCCGGATCAATATGATTTGTGACAGCTTGGAAAAGTCCGCTACCCAATTGGAATCTTCCTGTACAAAATGTAAGGTATCTGGTTGCTGTTGGTTCTGCTCTTGCAGTTGCGCATAGTGAGCTTCCACCTGTTCCAGTTGCCCATATACGTCAATGACGGTCATCCAAAAGACCAACCCAAGCAACCATCCGTACCTTATACTATGCATTACCGAAGGCTATGTTTTTTCTCTTAGAGACAATATTAATCAATGCTACCGGGAGTGAGCAATGGGGCTCCATATTCTTTGCACCCATCACCTGCTTTTCATCTATCCGGAGTGTTTTTATCTTCATCCCTCCATTAAGCAACATTAGAGACTTTTAAAATGGGAAAAAAGTACATCCCAAACGAGGTGAAATACCGACTTGAGATTCCGGTCAAAACCATTTACCAATTCCAAGGTGAATTTTTCTATGAAGAAACCCTCGAAGAACATTTCATGCTTTGTATTTGGGCTCCGCTTCACGAAAATTTCATTCAGTATGATTTTGACTACCATGCTTTTGAGCCTAAGGATGCCTTTGGCATTGAACTGAGAGTGGATGGCAGCCGATTTGATGAAAGTTCCATTGTGCGCAACCTCACAAAAGAGGGCTTAACCAAAGGTCTGGTGGTAACCAAGCTGGAATGGGGAGTTTGGAAGGAGATTTACAACGATAATGAAATTAAAAGAGCCTAACCTGATAAACGCGAACCAATGAAGGCTAAACTGGGTATTGCAATCATTATTCTGAGTTTCCTGGGATCGCTGAATCCGTATTTCCTACTTTTCACCATCCCTATTTTCGGATTGGGCGCTACCCTTCTATGGCGAAGCTCCAAAAAAGTGGGAACAAAACTGATTTGGATCCTTCTCCCAGTGGCACTGTGGTTTCCTTCCTACTTGTTGACGATGAGCCTGAATCATCAAATTGGATTGGCCACCGCGCAAAAGTTCGACTTTATTTTCGAGGAGGATTTTAGAGGCAGAGCCGTATTGATCGGCAATAGGCCCTGTGGGCAAGCCGTGACCCTCAAAAATGATGGGGAACAAATTTTTGTGCCGAGCAATGGTGTGATCCTGTATCAGGGTAACGTAGATTTGGGATATATCAACCACAACTACTTTCGCAAAACCGTATCGGGCACTCTTGAAGAAATTGACCTGAAAACAGGATTGTATTATAGCAATGGAACGCAAGCTTCTCTCCCTAAAGACCGTGTTGGTGTATGGTCAGCAGGCAGCAGCACCAAAACGGTCTACACCCCCAAGCCTTCCATCAAATACAAGACGATAGCATTCACTGTCAGCTCCTTAGATAGTCTCGACCACTATAAAGAGCAGCAGTACCTCAAAGATTTTGAAAACCTTACCGATAGCCTGGTGAGGACATGTGAGCTTGCTACTGAAAACGTTTCCAACCGTTAATTGCGCTAAAGGACCATTTTCGGGAATCCATGTCAGTTCATGAACGTTCGTCCGGTACAAGAGCGTGATTGATTTGAGTAACTTGTTGGCTGAAAGTAGCAAAAGGCCAACGGCAGTTGCTGAGTAACCAGCGGGAGGAATCCACTATAAAACCCCAAAAATGGACCAAACAAAAATTAAAAAGAATCCCGCTTTCCTGGAGTACGTTTACCAACTCAATGCCGGACGTGACCTTTCGGAGGCGTTTCAACACAGCCTGAAGGCAATTGACGCCATTGACGTGGCAAAATTCAACCGAATTGGCTTCCAAACCTACCAACCGGGCAAGTGGACACTCCATACCATCTTGCAACACCTCATCGATTGGGAGCGCATTTGGTGTTTTAGAGCGGTGATCTTTGCCCGGGCCGAAGGCACCATTCCAGTGGCACACGACCAGGAAATTATGGGTGCGAATTCCAATGCCAATGAATTGAGCATTGAACAATTGCAGGAGGAGCTGCGCATCGTGCGTCAATCCACCATGCTGTTGTTTGCCTCTTTCAACGCCAAAATTCTCGCTACCAATTGCCATTTTTTTGAGTATGAAATGCCGCTTCATTCGATTGGGCTCACCATTACTGCCCATCAAATCCATCATTTGAACGTTATCGAGGAGCGGTATTTTCCACTGGATGTAGTAGTATGACCTCATCCTTGATTACAGATCCTGTTGAGGTCTGTCCTTGAAAAATTTTAATTGTTGATTAACCCAAATAATCAGTGCCACATCAATACAACATCGAACTTGCTGGCCAACAAATTGGCACTACCAAGTTGGAATTTGCCGACCCTCCTATGGGGGTAGTTCATGGGAAAATTAAATTCTCGATCTCTGAATCTCCATTTCAACTGGTATCCTCCCATTGTGTACAGAATGGCATAAAACTCAACACTTATGACCTTACTTGTAAATTGATCGACACCCAAATTATTCCTGGTTTGAAAATTTTTAAGCCTGGTGGAACTGAGTTAAAGGCTCGCGGTTCTTCCATAGCAGGAATGGACCCGAATGATTTTCATATCGAGGTTTATGGTATTCCACATCAAATCATGGAAAGTGAATTCCGTTTTCAAGCCAGCGACTATTACAGCAAAAAGGGCTAAAGGAAGGTTAATACCCATAACCATCTATAAAACTTCACCAACCATTTTAAGGGCAACAGAAGCCCTTGACTCTAAGCCATACCATCGTCAATAGATGATAACTCAACCATGAGCAACGTTCGCTTTACCATCAATTACGAGAGCCGTCAAAAAAGCAGGGTACATAGCTTCCTCAAGCAGTATCAAGCAGAAATTGGTTCGGAATTAAAAGCCTTAAAAATTGAACAGTACTGGAAAATGGAGCACCAATTTCAAGCCCAATTTTTCGTTTCCCTATATGCACTGGATAAGGAACAAAAAGTATACAAGGTCTTGAAACTCGCCAATCAGTTATGGTCCACTGGATATTTAAACTGGACGATCAATGGGCCTCACGAAAATCAAACCCTTATTTTCGAATGTATCCTCAACAATACCAACGATGACCAGCCCTTAAAATGGGCACACCTCCAATTGGAAGCAGAGTAAGCCGTTTTTAGTATCCCAAAACAATGGTGCATAGCGTTTTACCGAGCATAACACAACACCCACATTCAAATGAATTATAGGTTAAAACTCGAAATCATATTCATCGCCTCTCTGGTGGTTGTGACCCTCATCTTGTCACAAATGGTCACTCTCTACAAAACGGAGTACATAGGCTTGGATTGGAACCCTTGGTACGTCTGCTTCTTACTGGGCATCTGTATTGCGTTTCTGCTTTTCAACATTACCGTCTTGGGGATTAGAGTGGTTCCCAATTTAGTTTATTCCGGGTTCGCGGCCATACTCCTTTTGCCCTCCTCTATTTTTTGTGTTCAGCTTTGGGTTGCCCACCTCGAAAAGCTGGACAATGGAGTCACCCCACTTGGGTGGCAATTCCAATACAAATGGTTAGAGCTTTTGGTATTTGGAGTCTTGCTGATGGTGGGGACAGAAGTCATCGGAAAACGATTGAGTCAAGCAAAGACGCGTACTGAATGACCTCCTATTGCATTTACACTGGGATTCATCCCAAAACCGAATTACCTGAGAGGAAATTTCTGATTGTTGATTGAATCAAAACGAACCTGGAACACTATAAAAAGTGTTTATGAAGCAATTTTTAAGACATCAACCTCAAAACCTATTCGCAGTTCTTCTGACGCTTTCAATGCAACCCAAGCAACCTTAGACCGATTCAAACATAAGTGCATCTTGTCCACTGTGGTCGGTAAGCCCAATCAAAAGAACGGTTGGGATTTCGTTCGATGCGGTGGATATTAAATCGAATTTGTGCATCCTATACAGGCTCTACACTGGTGCACTACCAAATTTTTCAAAGTGGTGCAGCTTCTCCAGAAGCATTGCACCGGTGCACTCTATTTTAAAAAAAAGTGGTGCACAACTTCTGAAAGCATTGCACCGGTGCATTCCAATTTGAAAAAAGTGTTGCACAACTTTTAAAAGCATTGCACCACTGCATTCCAATTTGAAAAAAGTGATGCACAACCTCTAAAAGCATTGCACCACTACATTCCAGTTTAAAAAATAATGGTGCAAAGTCTGGCAGCTCCACAAACCGCTTTATCCGGGTGAACCAATTACTAACTCTTGGAACGATTTTCATCACCTTACCTTTTACGAATGGGACAACAAAACAAAAGTGGGACAAAACCCGAGTAGCAAACGGTCCGTCAACGGTAACGAAAGCAATCGAAGTGAATCACTTCCCCCACAAGCTGACCGCAACCCAAGCACCAACAAAAAACGCCCCGTGAAGTAAATCCTTCGCGGGGCGTTCTAATTTTTTAAAATGAGGAGGCTGGCTTACTGCAAAGCAATCCGTCGAACCCAAGAGTAATCCTCTCCCTGCAACTTCAAAAAGTAGATTCCTGCCGCTTCCTTGTTTAGATCAAGGGAATGTCGGGTATTGCGGCCATTCAATTGCAATGGCTGCTGGCGCACTACCCTGCCTTGTTGATCGATCACCGTCAGCTGAAAACTACCACGAATGGCAGCATCTATTTCTACCACCAAATCGCCCATGCTGGGGTTGGGATAGGTTTGTACCGCTTGTTGCGAAAGCAATTCATCCAAGCCTACACCAATGGATACCATGATAGTATCGGAGTTACTACAGCCGTTAGCATCGGTAATGGTGACGGAATAAGTACCCGTAGAATCCACCAGTAAAGTAGTACCAGTAGTGCCATTCGACCATAGGTAACTGGCGAAACCAGCCCCCGGATTTAGTGTAGTGCTGCTGCCAGCAGGCAAGTTGATGTCTGGCCCAAGGCTCACGACAGGTTGTGGATTGGTGGCCATCAAAGTCACGCTTTGAATGGACAAGCACCCGGCACCATCGGTAACGGTTACGGTGTAGCTGCCTACCGGCAAGTTGTTGACAATGGAAGAAGTACTGTTTCCAGGATCGTTCCACAAGTAGGTATAAGGCGCAGTGCCACCTGTTGCGGTAACTGAGGCTACTCCATCGGCTCCTCCCACACAGGTAACATTCAAACCAGTAGCGGTTACAACGGGCGCATTGGCATTGCTCACGTTGGCACTTTGCACCACCGTACACCCTTGTCCATCGGTGATGGTCACCTGATAACTGCCTGCAGCAAGGTTATTCACCGTGGTGCCCGTTGAGTTACCGGGATCGTTCCAATTGTAAGTATAGGGCCCACTACCGTTCAAAACGGTTACCGTTGCGCCACCATCGTTTTGACCACAGGAGGCGGCAATGGATGCGGTGCTGGCTACCGTTCCCGCCGGATCAATCAAATTGGCAATCGCAATGGCATCGCAACCGGCATTGTCGGTCACCGTAATCGAATAATTACCTCCAGCCAAGTTGGTGATGGCGGAAGTGCTGCCACCGTTGCTCCATTGGTAGGTATAGGGCTGACTCCCCCCATTGGCGGACACCAAAGCGTTGCCATCGGTGTAGCCGGCACAAGTGGGGTCGGTAGAAATGACCGTAATGGAGGGCCCGCCAATGGTAGAAATCGCGGCCTGCCCAACCGAAGTACAGCCGTTGGCATCGGTAATGGTCAACGTAAATACGCCTGCCGATAAGTTGTTGATCGCGCTTGAAGTACTTCCATTGGACCAGGAATAGGTATAAGGACCAGAACCAGGGTTGACGGTGACCAAGGCCGCTCCGTCGGTGCTGCCACAGTTGGCATCGGTAGTGTTGATGGTCGCTTGAATTACCGGCAATTCAGATACAAAGGCCGTGGTGGTAGCGGTGCCTCCACCGCCTTCGGTTACCGTTACGGTGTAGGTACCGCTGGGCACTCCACTGAGATCTTCAGTCGTGCTACCATTGCTCCAGAGGTAAGTGAAAGGCGCTACCCCACCCGAAACCGTTAAATCTACACTACCCGCAGAACTACCTGGACATCCGGCATCAACAACTGTGGTACTCAGTTGCAATTGACTAATGACGTTGGACCAGGCCGATTGATGCACCTCCTGGGTAAGATCATCCTGCACAAACACCACCACCGAGAGGCTGTCAAAATCTTCTACATTACTTCCGGTAGGAAAGGTATAACTCTGGTTGAGAGAAACCGTAGTTCCTGGCGTTAGTGAATTGATCGAAATGCCATTGCCATCCGGCAACATTTTGTGCATCGTAAAATAAAAAATCGTTTCACCATTGGTAGCCACATTACCCGTAGTACTGTTTTCCACCACCGCGATGTAGGCCGTCAGGTTGTTGCTGTTGTACGGACTGGTGACATCAATGTCCATGTTCACATTCACGGTACTTCCGGTCACCGAGTGGCTGGCACTCAGCGTCATAAAACAAGGATCGTTGGCAATGTTGTTGGCAATACCGGTATTGTAGGTCAAAGGTTGTCCGCTAAAATCTCCATCTACCCATACATTGGGTACAGCGTTGAGTCCGTAAAAATTTCTTCTTGTTTCAGCATCCGTGGTGTGGTAAGGATCTCCTGATCCGGGCCAAAACATGGGGTAATAAATGAAGGTGTAAGGAAAGGTCAGTGAATCGAGTACATCACGCAGGTAGGGGTTGGCGGTAGCCGCAGGAGGCGTGGTGGAGCTGCTGAAGTTTTCGTGTAGCACCGTGCGGGTCACCGAAGCACCACCCACAAATATATTCATGGTCACCGTGTCATTGCTCGGATTAAGGTCAGTGGCACCGCCCGCCCCTTGAAAGTTGGCCATCCAGGCTTTAATGGTGAAATTGCCAGAACCAGAGGGAGTCCACGGAGTGGGGTGGGTAAAAGAAAAAGTCTCTCCTTGCCCGGTCAACGAGGTTAAACCGCTAATGGTGGTAGAAACTACCGAGCCACCGTTCACTTGATAATTATAAGTGGCCGAATTAAAAGCATTGGAACCATAGTTGCCCATGCGGGTACTAATGTTGGCAGATTGTCCCAAAGCGAGGACTGTGGGTACATTGTTGGGCTGCAAGCCCGCCACATCAAGCCCAGGTGCCGCACCAGGAATAAACTCAACGTATTGGTTGTCTTCCACACCAGAACTAACGCCCCCAAAACTGGTTCCCAATGGCCAAGGTACTTCCAGTGCACTGGAACTGTTGTACTGCAAACCAGTGATCACCGATTGCACACAAGCGTTGGTCCGCTGATCCACAATGTAGACTTTGTTGGTGCCTTCCTCCAACACAATGGCCCAATAAGAAAAACAGTTGGTGGTAAACAGCGGGTCGCTGAAGGAGTTGAACCAAATCCAATGTTGTCGGTTGGGAGCCGTGCCAAACGTTTTGGCCAGGATGTTATCATTAGTACCAAACCCGGCAAGCCCCCAAACCGTAATGGAGTTGTTGGGCAGAGCAGCACTGGGCAACGAAACTGAAAAGGTATTGGGGGCCGTTCCTGGACTGGGTTGAAAGGTGACCACTCCGGTATTCGAAACCCAAAAAGAGCTAAAAAAACTGCCGTTAAACTGAAAGCTAAAGGGTATGGTACCGTTCGACCACACGGGCGTGGTTCCCCCACCGCCAAGGTAGAGCGATGTCCAACCGTTGGTTCCCGGATTCGGGTTTTCATCGTCTACATTGAGTCCTCCCGGGTTTTCTCCTGGTGAATAGAAATGCTTGAGGTAGTGGTATTGCGCATTCGCTACAACACCCAACATTAGGGATGCTGCCAAAAGCAGGCATAGTTTTCTCATGTCTAGAAAATTGGGTTAATAGTAAATCAGAATTGCTTCCGAAGACCAAAGGTAGCCAATGTGCTAACAGAAACCAATTCAGCCACTTAGAACCTGGGCAGTTTTTTATCAATAGCCCTTGGTGGGATACCTACGGCAGGTATGGGTTCACCTCTGCCCTACTTTCTCAGCAAAAAAGAATCTTTGATTTAGGGTACCTCCAGGAAGCGTTCCCTAAGTCGGTTGCGCAAACGTCTGCGGTAATCTTCCTGCAACCATTGCTGGTAGTTGTCGCTGCTCTTGGTAATGCAATACGAATATTGCTTCACCCGAAATTCGATTTCTTCTTGCAACAATCCGATCAACTCCCGGGCCTCAAAAAGGTCTTCGCTGTTTTCGAAAATTACCTGAGCATGTTGTTCTACCGAATTGAGGATGGCCTTTTTAGAGCGTTGACCCTGGTTAACCACCCGCTTGTATTCAGCCGCCATGTCAAAATCCAGATCAGGCGTATTGGACAAGCGCTCGCGCAACTCCTGCGGCATAATATAGGGCAAATCGCGCTCGATCAGTTCATCGCTCACAATGTTGAGCAAGAAGCGATCGGGTGCTCGGAAGATTTCCTGCCAATCCACAAAAGCCTCCCATAGACCAAACCTACGGGCGTTGTTTCCCAGGTCAATGATGGTAAACGCCTTCTTGTCCGGCAACACCCGCGATCCCCGTCCAATCATTTGGTGGTACAAGGTCAGGGATTTAGTAGCCCGGTTGAGAATGACCGTTTCTACCCCAGGTTCGTCGAAACCGGTAGTAAGAATACTCACGGAGGTCAATACCGCGTCTTTGGTGGTTTTGAACCAGTTCAGGATTTCCCGGCGTTCGGGCTCACCGTGGCTGTGATCGAGGTGCCGCACTGGGTACCCTGCCCGCATAAAAGTGTGGTATACCTGCTGCGAAGTATTGATCCCGTTGTTGAAGATGAGCGTTTTGGTTCCAATGGCCCGCTCCTCATAGGCCCGCAACAGTTTCTCCTGCATGTAGTAATTGCCGTAGAGCAATTCAGAAGAACTTACCGTGTAATCGCCATGCGGTCCCACTTTCAACGTACCCAACTTTACATCGTAACCGTAGGTGGTGGCTTTCGCCAAAAAACCTTTCTCAATGAGGCTGGCAATGGAGTCGCCTACAATGAGTTCACTGTAGTTGTCCTTCATCGGCATCTTGATGTTGGAACTCAACGGAGTAGCCGTTACGCCAAGGATGCAACATTGTGAGAAAAACTTGAACAGCTTGCGAAAAGAGTTGTAATGGGCTTCATCCACAATCACCAAACCCACGTTGTCCAGCGTAAACTGGGCATCGCTTAGGCGGTTGTTGAGCGTTTCAACCATGGCCACGAAGCACGAATACTCCTCTTGATCGGTCAAGTGCTTCACCTGACTATTGATCACCTTGTTGGCCACGCCATTGTCGGAGAGCACCCGGGAGGTCTGCCCACAAAGCTCAATCCGGTGGGTTAGGATAATGACTTTCTTTCCGGTATTCTCAATGTATTGACGGGTGATCTCAGAGAAAATCACCGTCTTACCACCGCCAGTAGGCAACTGATAGAGCAGGTTATAACCGGGCTGCGCATTGTTAATGCGCCCCAAGATCTGATCCAGGGCCTCTTGCTGGTAGCGGTAGAGTTCCCGACCTTCTTTTTGTTCCAGTTTATCTGCTACAGGTTGCTCCATGCATCTTAGGAAAGCCGCGCAAAACTACACACATTTCCTAGCTATTGCGCTACTAACCGGCAAAAAGAAATAGGATTTCCTGTTTCATTGCCCTCAAAAATTCAGACTCGTGGGCTACATAAAAAAATCCCGGTGCCAAAAGTCAGCACCGGGAGTATTTAAAATGAGTTGTTTAAGTCTTAATCGAGTGGCACTACCCACTTGTGGTGCAGATCGATGGTCTCCTGGCATACGCCGTTTTCCATGAGGCATCCGTCGATAATGAGCTCAGCAATACCACACATGCGGTTCGTGCCTTGGTAATTGTAGGTGGCGGCATCAAAAACAAAACTCACGGTGGCATCGGTAGACTGGTAAGCCGATTGATCGGTGCCTAAAGCAGAAAAATAGCTGGCTCCCGACACGTCTTCTTCAATCGGAAAGAGGATGCGGTGAATTTGCGAAGCAGTCAATCCATTATCGGCCAGATATCTGGCGGTTTGGGACATGGCCATCACCTTAGGTCCTTCGAGAATAATGGTAGTACCAGTACCCGGACTGTTGGGGTCTACCACTGCCATGCAATGGTCTATCCCTTCCTTGGTCAGGTTAGAGGGGCCAGAGTAGGCCGCATAATAGAAATGATTTTCAGACAAGCGCACTTGCGAATGGTTGAAGTTGTTGAACCCCATGTCGTCCATATCGTTGTTAATGCGATCCAACTCTTGCCGCACATTCAGCGCAACCGTTGGCAAAAGGGCATATTGCCGGGCATTGGAATGTACTTCAACCGCACTCAGTGCTGCGGTTAGATCGTTTCCGTAGTGGTGGCCTTCCACCAACGCCACTTCTTGCATAACGTTGGAACGTAAGGCAGCCGAAATATCAGGAGCTGCGGGCTGTGACGTGCTAGCAGCCACAGTTTGATCGTCGTCTTTTTTACAACTGTACAGGGATACAAAAAACAAGGCAAAAAACAGAAAGTGTGTCGGTTTCATATGGAGTAGGTATGGGTGAATGAAGAGGTAGTTGGTCGGGTGATTTAATCTTTGTTGAGGAGGTTGCCGGAGCCTGTCAAGAACATATCGCGTTAAAGTGGAAAATAAAGGGTGTATTCAAAATCCACTTCCTCCGTTTCTTCCATCAAGGGATTTATCACCAATTGACCGCGGGCCTTCACTTCAATCACGCCACAGTTTTGTTCGATTCCCCGATACAAACGGTCTTCTTGAGAACACGTAGTATAGGTATCTCCCGCGATCGTTAGGTGAAATACCGTTCCCACAAAAGATAAATTATTGAAAGCAAGAAAATTGGATGAAAAGTTGTTGGCGGGAAACAATACAGCACCAGCATTTTTACTGGAAATCCCCTGTTGCCTTAAATACTGTGCCGCATGGACCATTCCCACCAAATCGGGTCCCCCCATCCAGCCCGTTGACTCCACATAACCCGTTCTTCCGGTTTGGAAGCATACCAGCCGGAGGTCGTTGAATTTTTGTCCATAACTCGCCTCTTTGAACAAGGCAAAATAGTGCAACCCACCTTCCACCCGCCACAGCGAAGCGTGATCGAGGTTGGTAAACCCCTGGTCCTTCAACATGTCGATAAGCGGCACGATTTCTAAAGCGTAGAACGGGATGTTTTGGCCTTCAGTCAGGTATTGCTCTACATTTTGACTTACCATTTCTGCTCCGGTCAATTCCGGAAGCACTTTCAGGTATTCTTCAGTAGGTAAAACTTCTACGTCCTCTTCAACGGTGGTGCGGAGGGTTTCATAGGAGTTTCCACCGGCACTGCGCGGAACAAAATCCCCGTCATCCTCCTGCCGGCAGGATACCGCCATCAGTAACATGCCTAAAAAGAAAAAGCAGCGATAGATCATGATCAGCAATAGGTAGATATGTTTTTAGTTGGGAAATACCCAGGTGTGATTTATAGATACATCTTGTAACGAGACGCTAGTGCCACTGGTAAATACTCCACCGGTAAACACAACTCGAACGATGCTACAATTCTGACGGATTCCCAGATGGACATATTCTTCTTGTCGGTGGCTGGTTTGGGCGGTTCCTCTTGCAGTAAGGTAATCAAAACTATATTCGAGACTGTTGCCGAAACTTAAAGTTGACGTATAGAGCACTCCGTAGGGATAAAGGACCTGATGTAACTCTTGGTTCGAAATCCCCTGAGCTTTCAGGTAGCGCAGCGTAGAAACTACACCTACCAGGTCTGGTCCAGCCAGCCAGCCAATGTCAAAACCACCTGTCCCTCCTATATTTTCTTGTATAATCGTTAATCGCATATCCCTTAGTGGTTGGCTACTGGGCACCGGGCGAAACGCAGCAAAGTAATATTCTCCACGATTGTTTTGCCACACTTCCGAATGCTCCAGGTTGACAAAACCATCGGCTTTTAACTCATCAAGGGCACGACTCAAGCGATTAAAAAAATAGGGCTGTAAGGCATGTGTTTCTAAAAAGTGTTCTACGCTGCTGCTCACCTTGACCGAATTGGTCAAGGCAGGCAAGTCGGTCAGGTATTGTTCTGTGGATTGCAGTTCAATTTCTGAAACCAACGTTGACCGCAGGGCTTCATAGCGCTCATCAGTAGCGTTGCGTGGTGTAAAATCGTTTTTATCAGGCTGACAAGCAACTGCAACAAAAAACCAACCACATACAACAAGCAACCTAATCATCATAGTAACCCTATAAGAACAAAACTTAAAAAGGAAACACCCAGGTGTGATCCATAAAAACATCTTGGAAAGCGTTGCTGTTGCCACCGAGAACCACTTGACCAGTGAATACAAACTGAATGATGCCGCAATTTTGTTGGATACCGCTGTAGGTGTAATCTCCTTGCTGGTAGCTGACTTTCCCAAAACCGCTCCAGGCAGTATTGTAACCAAAACCAAATTCGAACCGGTTCTGAAAACTCAGCAATGAGTTGGACAACGTTCCAGAAGGAAAAATGGCCTGCCAAGACTCGCTGTTGGCAATCCCTTGAGATTTTAAGTAACGATGGGTGGATACCATGCCTACCAAATCCGGCCCGGACAGCCATCCAACTGAAACCAATGCGCCACTGGCATCTTGCTGCAGAATGACCAATCGCATGTCCATTAGCGGACGGCTATTCGCTACCGGTTGAAATACAGCAAAGTAATACCGTAGATCTCCCATTCGCCAAACTTCAGCGTGGTCGAAATTTTCGAACCCATCGGCTTTCAAATCTGAAACAAGGTTGCTGAGCCCCAGGGCAAAAATTGGAGGTATGGTAGCAGATGCTGCCAGCAGTTCTACATTACTGCTTACCAAAGTGGCATTGGTCAAGGCAGGCAGGTCGGTCAGGTATTGTTCTGTGGATTGCAGTTCAATTTCTGAAACCAACGTTGACCGCAGGGCTTCATAGCGCACATCGCTGTTGCTGCGCGGCACAAAATCGCCATCGTCGTTCCGGCAAGCGGAGAAAACGAGCAACAGAAGTACGCCCAAAACAACGGGACGCATCATCAATTATAAATACTGGATTAGAGGGGGTAAGCCCAGGTGTGGTCGAAATCAATTTCTTGTTCGATCGACCCATAGGCGGGTGGCAAAGTCGTCATTCCTTTTACCACCACTCGCTTCACCATGCAGCGTTCTTCAATGCCGTTGATCATGCGTTCTTCGCGGGAAGTGATAATGGAGATTAGAGCATCTTCTGACGAATAGTGCTCAATGCTCATGGTGGGGCCGCCTGGGTTGGGGAAGCAGCCAGTACCATAACCCACAGGGATCATTACCCGACGGATGGTTTCGGCTGGAATGCCACTGCTGTAGAGTTGCATGGCGCTCATGGAAATACCAAAAACGGTAGGAGCTTCCAGAATCGTGGTATTGTCAACTACCTGGGATTCGTTTAAGGATATCAACGCGAGGCAATGGTGGTACAAAGGTTGATTGCCCGATCGTGGCTCGTAGGCCGAGTAAAAAACCAAATCATCAGACATGGATACTTCTGAGTGGTCGAAGTTGTCGAAACCCATGTCTTCCATGTCTTCGTTGATGCCTTTGACTTCATAGCGCACTTCGGGGGTTAAGGCCATGCCGTTGGCGAAATCATGTGCGTTGACACTCAACTGCTGGGCGCTAAGAGCCCGTTTGAGGTCATAGGTATAGGTCTCAGCCGATTCTAATTCAAAGGTGTGATCAGTAGTAGTGCGCAAAGCAGCGTAGGGTTCTCCGGCGGGTACCGAACCAGGGATGCGTTCAACGCCATCGTCTTTTTTACAGGAGGCAAAACCGGCTACCAAAGCCAGCATGAGGAGGAAATGAGGAGTTTTCATCGAGTAAAGAGGAGTAAAAGGGTGAATTGAGGAATTAGTGGTGAATCGAGGAGTAAACGCAAACTACTAGAAAATTGTATACGAGTCAAGAGAAATATCAGAGCGAAATCCAGAGCGGAGAGCGAGACATGAGAACGAGAAAGGCTGCGCTGCTGTGTGTTGTGGTTGGAGGGTTTTCCTTTTTTAAGGGTAAAGCTTTTGGCTTCAACCTGTTTTTTCAAAAATGGCTTTGAGGGTATCTATTAAGTTAAATCAGCTAATACTTTTGGATCGGCAGGTGATAGCTGGGTTTTGAATTTTCATGATGGAGAATAAAGAACCTCCCACAAAAAGTGGACGGAAGGACCGCGAAGCTCCTCGTCTCTCTCTCTCCGTTCTCGCCTCTCGTCTCTCGCTCTCTCCTCTCCCCTTACAATCCAATATGCTTCAATTGCTCCTGCTTTTGGGATAACGTCATCTTCATAGCACCGCTTACTTTTCCTGCCAACCAGGATTCGCGGTAGTTTTCCCAACTCTTTTCGTAAGGCGCTTCCCCTCCATCATCGTAACCAAATTGGAAATTACAGCAGCCGCAAATATCGTATAAAGGATAACCTTCCGGACTATAGGGCCACCAATCTTTAACCCGAGCCAAATCACCACAAACCGGACAATAACAATGGCCCTCTGAATTGATGTAAAACTTCACAGCTCCTCCGTCCTCGCCCTCATTCTCGCTATCAAAGCTCATTCTCGCTCCTCGTTCTCGCTCTCTGTTCTCGGCCTCACTCTCCGCCCTCGTTCTCCATTCTCGTTCTCGCTCTCCGTTCTCGTCTCTCGCTCTCGCCCCTCACTCTCCCCTCTCATCTCTCCTTTTTAAGTGCAGCTATTCGGGCTTCAATTTTTCGGGTAAAATCGGAGGGTTTTTCCTGTAGGTCGAGGTATTTCTGGTAGTAACCAATGGCCTTCTTCTTTTCGCCCAATTCGGCGAGAACATCGGCGTAGTTCAGGAAGGCGACTTTTCGATCCGGGTCGAGGGATAAAGTGCGTTGGAGCCATGTTTTGGCTTCTGGATAGCGACCCATGCGGAACAGCAGAAAACCTACGTTATTGGCCGATTGCACGTGGTTACTGTCTAACCAAGCGGCTTCCTGAAATTTGATCAGGGCCTCAGAATAATTTTTCTGACGGTACAACGCAAGGCCTTCGTTGTTGAGCAACACGACCTGATCGGCTACACTTAAAGGAGCCGCCTCGCCTCGCTCCTGCCCTCGTGCTTCGTTTGCATTTTGGGCCAACCGTTGCTCCATTCGAGCCAACTGTTCGCGCAAGGAAGCGATCTCCTGCCGTAGCGCCAGGTTTTCATCGTCCAATTGTTCTGAGTTAGCGCTCAGCTCCTCTTCATCGGCTTGCAATGCAAACACAAAATCTCCTCCCGAACTGCCTACCATGCTGCCAAAGGCGGGAGTCTGACGGCTCATGGACGATACCAAGGGCGGCACATAATTGAATACCTCCGAAGCTGTAATGAAGCCATCGCCATTGAGGTCAGCATCCCCGGAGAGTCCGTTGAGCAAATTCCAGGTAAAAATGGAATGTCCATTGGGACCACCATCGGCCACCTCCTCGTCGGATCCGCCGGCAGTAAGCACCTGACGCCCTCGTCGGCTGGTCACTTCTTGGAGGTAACGCTGCGAAGAAGGCGGCTGATTACCCGATCGGGTCAAGGCCAAACCGCTGTAACAAGCATCCATGATCCAAAGCACGTGTCGTGCCGGGATCAATTCATTCAGGTCTTGCAGTTCCGTCATTGAAATGGCTTGGGGCACAAAAGCTCCCGTTCCCGCATCCACCGGAATGATGTAGCCCAAAGACTTGCCACTGGGCATCGACCGTGTCATGCCATGCCCGGCAAAAAAGATAAATACGGCATCTTCCGGGCCAATCACACTGGGATCCGCCAGTCGTTCGCCAATGGTTTTAAGAATGTTCTCGCGGGTGGCCTCCTCATCGGTGAGGCTCAGGATGTGGTCCTCCCGAAAACCGAGCTTCTCGGTTAACACCTGCTTCACCCCTTGTGCATCGTTCACTGCATACTGCAATTGGGGCCATTGCTGGTAAGCGTTGACGCCAATGACCAACGCCCACGCGTTGGGGTACAAGGAACGCACCTTGGAGGCGGCATAAGGTTTCATTTTAGGAATGGGGGCCGCCTTAGGTTTGGAAAGTCGTTCCCCGTCCCACAGCGCAAACCGGTACCCACGCTCCGAAAGCGTATCCAAAATAAGCGGCAGGGCTTCCACTGTTTTTCGGTGAATATCGTGTAACAGAATCACGCCTTTGCCTTGTTTCTCCGTTTCGGTCACCACCCGGTGTGCAATGGAGGCCGGAACCGGATCGGCCCAATCGCGCGAATCGATGTTCCACATATACGGCTTTACCCCTTGGCTTTTCAAGTAATTGCGGGTAGCTGCATTGAGTCCACCATAGGGCGGTCGAAACAAACGGGAAGAATCTCCGGTGATGGCAGTCAAAGCCGCAAAACAATCTTCGATTTGGGCCACCATTTCGGTGCTATCGAGCTTAGATAGCAATTGGTGCGAGGTGCTGTGATTGCCCAACCAAAAACGATCGTTGCGAAATACTTGTTTGCTAATGCCCGAATTGGACGAAGGGGTCCAGCTGTTTGCCTGTTTTCGGCCCACATTGTTGCCCACCTGGAAAAAGATGGCCGGTAAATCCCGGGCATTCAATATTTCCATCACCTGGTCAGTGTACTTTCCGTGTGGACCGTCATCAAAGGTGAGTACCACGGTTTTTTCGGGAAGTCCATATCCCCAAATGCTGTTTTTGCCCCGGGTGGTTTCGTCTGGCTCGGGGTGATGATGGGCGTACAATGCTTTAAGTTGAGCAATGGGAAAACGCTGGCGCAACATGTCCAGATAAGCCTCCCAACGCTTTCTGCGCAACGGCATGGCCCTGACCTGAAAAGCACCGAGCATCCCGCTCAACTCTTCGTTATACAAGTTTTGAATGGCTTCTAAGACTTCCCGGTCTTCACGCAGGCGCTGGCTTAAGTCTTCGGGCCAGATTTCCGTCTCCAGCTCGTACACCAACTCCAGCAGCGATAGTTTATCTACGTCCCACAGTTGGGTAGTGTCTTCTAACACCCGTAGAAAGGTTTCCAACTGCCGGGCATCTCCCCGCATGTTTTCCAGCAATTGGGTTTGCAGGTGCCGGCTTTCATGTAGCAGGTGCAAGCCTATTTCGCTCACTGCCCGGGCTTCCAGCACTTGCGTGCCATCTTGGCTCAGCACAATCAAATGCCGGTGTTGCAGCACCAACTTATCGGCCAATGCCTCAACGGTTTGGGCTTGGAGCAAGCTCGAAAGGCCGATAAACAGCCAAAAAAGAAAGCTTTGTTTCAAAAAAGAGGCAGTTGAGTGCCTCCAAAGATAAGTACAACCGGGTTCTGAAGAACCGACGGAAATAATTAAAGCTTGAGGTAAATGCCTCCACCATAGTTCGGTGCGGCCAGAATACGGTTGCCATACACCGCAACACCTACATTTGCCGTGATTCCAATTTTACCTTTCAGCTGGTAGGCCACCTCGGGTGTGATGCTAATAAATTCGAGGTTGTTGGAAAAAACACCGTTCTGCCCGCCTCCCCCATCACCGTTAAAAAAAGATTTGATCCCATCCATTTTGAGGGCACCTAAAAATTTGTCTTTGGTAAAACCAGCTTCAAAATTGTAGCGAAACTCTTCGGAGAAACCGTTGGTGCGGTTGTTAAACCCAACTCCAGCGTTGAAATACAAAGGCGTTTTGGGAGGAGCATATCCGGCTTCCAATCGAACCAACTGGTTAAATTCCCCGTCACCCGTTTGTAATACACCCGTTTCTCCGCCATCGGTGCGTCCCAAGGGCAATCCCAATTGCAGGGTAGCACTCATTACAAAAGGTTTTCCTACCCTCAGGCCGTACTTGATGCCTATGTCGGTATCGCCGAAGCCGTTATAAGAATCTCCAGGTTGCATCCTACCACTGGTAAATTCTACCTCATTGACGGTCATCCGGGAGAAAAAAGGCACATAAGCGATACCGGTCCACCGGTCGGAGATGCCATACTCTCCATAAAGACTTGTAAAGTAGGCACCGGTAGTAAAGATGTCTACCAACTCGCCTTTTTCGTAAAATTTATCCGAACGCAAATAGGTTTGGCCCAATTTAAAGTAGCCTTTGCCTTTTTCATGCACCCAACCGCCAGCCAACAAGTCTAAGCCGGAAAATGAAAACAGGGCTACCGTCAAGAAAAGCAGCCGAAGGGATTTTTGTAAATACTCCATGGGTCAATTAGTTGAGAAGTGCATGGCCAAAGGTGGCGCCAAAGGGTTCACACCAAACGAGCACGTAGTTAAAGTCTTTGATGCCGATGTTTTCCGGCAACACCACATCAAACTCTCCTGAGATCTGGGGCAGTTTTACAATGCTTTGGCCTCCTGTAGTGCTGTTACTTAGGTAGATGTAGAGCCCGGGGCCATTATCGGTCTGAAAATTACTCGCGAACTTGAGTACCAAACGCCCATCGGAATCGCGCTCTAACGTGACATCACCCGATACATCATAGTTGTTGATGCCCGTAAAAGATCCTGTTCTGCTGGTGATGGCTGGTGGCACCACTATGACACTTAGCGGAGGGCTTTGAATGCCGTTGGCACTGGCCACAACTTCTGCATATCCTGGTTGTACAGGCGTACCTGTGCCATCATTGCTCACATGCAAGACCGATGTAGGAGTGCTCTGCCAGGTAAAGTTCAGGTTATTTTGTAGTCCCATGTCCGCTCGAAACCCTTGTGCGGAAAAATTTACTGGTTCTCCCATCTGAATAATTTTGGAGTTGACACTGGGTTCAATGGTCGCAAAATCGGCCGCATTGTTAACACGCTTATCCAAATCGATCGGCTGTTGATACCGTTGAAACTCGCCATAATTGTAGTTTGACCGACCGCGAGTCCGGTTACTAACCCAGCTGCATCCACCGAAACAATGGAAGGATCGGCAGAAGTCCAGGTAAAATTGGCGGTCGCAGGATTGTTTTGCGCATCAAAGTAAGTAGCGGCAACTTGAATAGAACTCCCATTCACCAGGCCTGCACTGGCCGCTGTCTCGATGCGTTCAATTGCCTCTACAATCAATACCCTTTGCTGTATGAGTCCCTGGTAGCTTCCGGTAATCACCGTTACCCCCCCTTTTACGCCTTGTGCCAAGCCATCGGCAGAAACCGTTGCAATGGAAGGGTCAGAGCTTTCCCACGTGATGCCTACCGATACCACCGTGTTGGTAGCATCAATAAACCGGGAACTGTATTGTAAGTCTCCCCCCACCAGAATGGTGTCCAAGGGACGTACGTTGGTACCAATCAATTCCAAACGTGGGTCTACATTGCCTAAATCATCAATCACATCGGTACCAATACATCCTGAAAACAAAGTTGCCAGGAGCACTACCGCAATAAGTGCATTCTTCTTCATAGGGATGATTATCAAGTTCAACTACAAAAGTCCGGGAAATTCACGGCTTAATTTGGTCAGGTAGTTGACGAAACGGAAAAATTAGGAAAAATGACATAAAAAAAAGCCCGGCGGAGACTCCGGGCTTTTTTTAGAAAGACAGTTTTTCCTGTAGTAGAGAAAACTGTCGGCCTCACCATTGACATTGTCCTTGAAGTAAAGGTTCGAATACGGGTAGCTTTTAGTGCTTTCGATTCCCTTTCGGACAATAATTTGAAACAACCTTTAAATGCGCAATCGTTTAGTACCGAGGCAGGCAGAGATTAACACATTAATGGTGCAAATGTAACTTCGAAACATCCTGCATTGCAATATTACAGGGGGCTACAATGGGGCTACAAAACCTGTTTATTAACAATAAATGATGGTTTTGTTGAAAAAAACAAATGATTTTGAGGGAAGTCAGAATTTTTGAAGAAAACTGTAAATATTTTCCTCTGGCTGCAATTCGAGCTTTTTCCGCAAGCGATAGCGGCTCATTTTTACCGAATTGGGACTTACATTTCGAAGCGCGGCTATCTCTTTGTTGGCCAGGTGCAAGCGCAACAGTCCGCACAACTCGGTTTCCGATTTGGTAAGTCCCGGAAACTGGTGGTGCAGCTTTTCGTAAAACTCTTGATTCACCTGTGCAATGTTTTCCTGGATCACACTGGTTTTTTGGTCTACCCCGGTTCTGCTGGCCAGGTCGGTGATAAGGTTGCGTAGGTTTTCTGATTGAATTTCCTCAGGTTGTTGCCGAATTCTTTGCAAACGTTCTACCAGGTTGTCGTGTAGTTCGCGCAAGTTGGCCAGGTAAATGGCGAGGTCGCTTAGGTCCTTTTTCTTGGCTGCCAACTCGTTGCTCAAGCGCTGACTCTCCAATTCACGGTTGCGCAGTTGTGCCTCGGAAAGCTCTTTTTGTACTTCCAACAGTTCGCGTTGCTTATTCTGCGCCAAAGCCCTACGCCGAAAGAAACCCCAAACCCCTACCAACAACAACAAACCGGTGATGACCATTACCAGCAGCAGCAAGGCACGAAACCGCACTTCTTGTTCGGCCAAAACCAATGCTTCATTTTGCCGCTCCAAGAGCAGTTCCTGCACCTCTAAGTCTTTGGAGATTTGAGCCAACTTGTGGTAAGCCAGTTTTTCAAGGGTTTCGGTAAGCAAGGCCTGATTGGCATGGCTAACACTGTCTGACAATTGTGAGGCCATTCGCTGGTAGCTTGCATTGGCCCGCCAATCTTTTTTATATCGGGTATAAGTGATCCATTGTTCATACAGCTTTCGCTGAAACCGCATCTGGTTCTTGTAACTCAGTTGAGGCATAGTTGTGGAAGCCCGATTCAAGTATTTGTAAGCTTTCGTAAAATCTTTCTGCCGAAGGCTTACCTCTGCGAGGCCCACCAAAGCCTGCATCTCCCGATACGAGTTGTGAAGTTGATCTGCCAGATCAAGGTTCTGCTGGTAAGCTACATAAGCTTGCTCGTACTGCCGTGTACTTGCATAAAGGGTAGCCACATTGTCCATTATTGCCGCTAAGAGATCGTCGTCGGTATGATCAGTATGACTAAACAGCTGTAAGGCCGTTTCAAAATAATGCCTGGCCGAATCGGGCTGATGCATTTCCAAGAACGCCATGCCCAGGTTATTGCGGGCAGCAGCATTCATGATAGGATTGTGAGCCAAACGTGTTCTGGACCAAACCAACTCTCTGCGAAAGAAATAGATTGCACTGTCCGGCTCATTCAATTGTAGGTGCAGCCCACCTACCCTTCCCAAACTATAACGGTGAGCTTGCGGGTCGTTTTTGGCCAATTTCAGACTAAGCTGCATGGCCTTTTTGGCTTCGACGAGCGCCAATCTGTAGGCTTGGGCTTCGCCTAACGCGCTGGCAAATTTGGTTTCAAACCGATAATAAAGGTCTGTATAAGCTTCAAAATCAGATTCTTGTTCTTTGAGGGCAAGAAAATGGCGCAACGCATCGTCCAACCTTCCCTCGGTAGACGCTTGTTTAGCCAATTCAAGTTGGCTACGAAGCACTGTTTCTGGAACAGGGTCAATTCCCAACAGGGAAACACCGGTCGAAACAAGCAGCAGATAACTACAAAAAAGGCGAATCAATTCAATTCTCATAACCAATAATCATCCATCAAGCACCGGCTTAGCCCGTGGCCAAGAGGGCTTCCTTCTCAGTCAATACTCTAAAAACAGGTCCAATCTAACCAATGCTTAGGCAAGGTAGTGGCTGCAAGCCCCAACTTGGGATTTGCAATGGGTGGGAATAGGATGAAGATGGGCAAAAAAGCAGCTATACAAGTTCGGATGCATGGCTATGGGTTTAAGTTCGGGAATAGGACGGGAAACTCAAAGGTAGAAAAAGTTAGACCTTTTATGAAACGGTAGCTTCGCTCTACTGATGGGTCGCCAACAAGCACAGGCCTGTCTCTTAATAGAAACGCGGAAGAATGCAAAGGGTTGGGTGCAATGGTGGATTGAGCTCCATTTTCCTTTGCACAAAGAATGGTTTGCCCACCCAACTGGGATGCTGCCCACCACCACTAAGTTCATTATGTTGCTTTGGACTGGGGAATGATACCTGGGTGCGCTTTTTTTCAACGCACTGCCAAACCAACACCGAAACTATTCCGGTTGCTTCACCGGAAGCCCAGCGGCTAACCAGGCCGTAAAACCACCTTTGAGATCATACACCGTAGTATAACCAAGCTCCTGTAACATTTTGGCGGTTTTGCCACTACGTCCCCCGGCAGCACAGTATACAAACACCGGCTTGCCGGTTGGCAGTTGCGCCAATTGATCCTTGAAATTTTCAGACCGATAATCCATCACCTGGGCACCTTCGATCACGCCACCGGCGACCTCACGTGGGGTGCGAACATCCAGCAAAATACGATCGGGCGTAGATTTCAACTTTTGATCAAATTCATGCGGTGCTAACACTTGATTTTCAGCGGATTGCTGACAAGCCAAAAAAGCTATAGCCAAGCCTAAAAACAGGAAAACAGAAAAACGTTGGTCCAATCGAAACATGCTTATCGGATATTAATTTTGCGCATCCGCAAGCTTTGCGGAGTCACTTCCAAATACTCGTCATCACGAATATATTCCATCGACTCTTCCAATGAAAAGAGCACCTTGGGTGCAATTTTGCTGTTATCATCCGAACCAGCGGCCCGCATGTTGGTGAGTTTCTTGCCTTTGATCAGGTTCACTTCCAGGTCGTTGTTGCGGCTGTGCTCCCCTACTACCTGGCCTTTGTAAATCTTATCTCCAGGCTCAACGAAGAACCGTCCACGGTCTTGCAAACGATCGATGGCGTAGGCCAGGGCTTGCCCCGTTTCCATGGATACCAAAGCTCCATTCTTATGGTTGCCCATCTCTCCTTTAAAAGGCGCATAGGTTTTAAAGCGGTGGTTCATCACGGCTTCTCCCGCGGTATTGGTCAAAATCTGATTCCTGAGCCCGATCAAACCCCGGGAGGGAATGTCGAACTCCAAGTGTTGAATGGCTCCTTTGGATTCCATCACCAGCATTTCGCCTTTGCGCTGAGTCACCAACTCTATGGCTTTACCCGAATACTCTTCGGGCACATCGATCACCAACGCTTCTACCGGCTCGTGTTGCTTGCCCTCTATTTCTTTGATCAATACCTGTGGCTTGCCTACCTGAAGCTCATAACCTTCCCTGCGCATGGTTTCAATCAGTACCGACAAATGGAGAATACCTCGTCCGTAGACGTTGAACTTGTCTTCCGTATCGGTTTCTTGTACCCGCAAGGCCAGGTTTTTCTCTGTTTCCTTCATCAGACGATCGCGCAAATGCCGTGAGGTAACGAACTTGCCCTCTTTGCCAAAAAACGGAGAATTGTTGATGGTAAACAGCATGCTCATGGTAGGTTCGTCTACCTGAATGCGTTGCAAGGGCTCAGGGTTTTCCAAATCAGTAATGGTATCGCCAATGTCGAAATCGTCCATTCCTACCACTGCACACAAATCCCCACTTCTGACCGATTTTACCCGCTCCCGGCCCAAGCCTTCAAAAACAAAAAGTTCCTTTACCCGCACCTTTTTCATCACGTCACCTTTGCGCGCCAGCAAAAAGTCTTTTCCCTCTTGCAAATCGCCTCGGTACACCTTTCCAATGGCGATGCGGCCCACAAAATTGCTGTAGTCCAGGGAGGTGATTTGCATTTGCGTGGTTCCTTCCCGGTATTCTGCCTCAGGAATTTCATCCAAAATGGTGTCCAGGAGTGGAACAATGTTGTCTGTTGGCTTTTGCCAATCCGTACTCATCCATCCTTGTTTGGAAGAACCATAAATGGTGGCAAAATCCAGCTGGTCTTCAGTGGCATCGAGGGAAAACATCAGGTCAAATACCTTTTCCTGCACCTCATCGGGCGTACAGTTTTCCTTGTCAACTTTGTTGACCACCACAATGGGTTTCAGGTTTAACTCCAAGGCTTTGCCGAGTACAAACCGGGTTTGGGGCATGGGCCCTTCAAAGGCATCCACCAACAAAAGCACCCCATCGGCCATTTTCAATACCCGCTCCACTTCTCCACCAAAATCGGCGTGACCAGGCGTATCGATGATGTTGATTTTAATCCCTTTATAGGTGACGGATACGTTTTTGGAAAGGATGGTGATACCGCGTTCGCGTTCCAGGTCCTGGTTGTCGAGTATCAGCTCCCCACTTTCTTTGCGGTCGTCCAACAGTTGAGATTCCTGAATAATACGGTCAACCAAAGTGGTTTTACCGTGATCTACGTGGGCGATAATGGCAACGTTGCGAATGGATTCCATGCCTTAAAAAACATTTGGTCCGGTAACCCGGAGCGATTTAGGGCCGCAAAAGTAGGAGTTGTCAAGGGGATAGCCCTGATTTAACGAAATTCTTTTCTCGGGACGGTCGCCTGTTCCCTACTCTGAGTGATCCACAAACGAAGCGCGTGCGCAGATTTCCCGGTAAACCCACCACCTTTTCAGCGGAATTGATGGACCGAATGCAATGCACAGGGATGCACAAAACGTGCAGAACGGCTAAAAGCCATTTAACGAAACAAGAAGAAAGTAGTTAGAACAGAATGAATTTCTGCTCAGCGCGTTTGGCATCTCCTTGGTAAAGTACCGCAAGGTATGCGCCAGGCGCCATCTCATCGCGATTGAAGCGCAACTCACCAGGTGTCACACTGCCCGAATGGAAAACCTGACGCCCGGTCATGTCATAAACCGACAATTCAAAAGTGCCGGTTTCGGTGCCACCATAGATCAAATTCATTCCGCCATTGATGTAATCGGCTTCCAATAGAATCAATGGAACATCTACCGTAGGCGTAGGGTCCACCAAATCGGTGAGCCGCCAGCTGAATTGCGCGATGTCGATGTTTCCTGGCGTATCGGTGTAGGTAAAACCCGAAACAATCAGGTCGCGGTCTTCTACTACCGCCACAGCCTGTCCACCACCTTGGTAACCTTCTTGAAAGCGCACCTGCTCTTGAATGATTTCATCCCAGTTGCTGAAATCTGGGTAGTAAGCAATGGCAAAATTGTCCGATTTGTAGATGCTGCTAACGTTCTGCGGCTCAATTGTTTCTCCTACTGCTACCAAACCGCCATTGGCAGTAAGGGTGAGGTCATTGAGTAAATCATGCTGTCCACCGAAGTCGAGGGTGGTGGTTTTGAAGGATCCATTCGAAGGATCGAAACGTCCTAAGATAAAGTCGCGTCCTTCGCTCGAAAAGATACGTGCTCCAAATGCAATTTCTCCATTAGGCATCATTTCCATGCTCAGCCCACGGTCGTTAAAATCATCGGAAAGGTTTAAACGAATGCGTTTCACTCCCCAGGTGAGCGAATCGATGGTACCGTCTTCGTTGAGCAATTGGAAAAAGCTGTTGAGCACATCCTCGTCGGCAGTGGCTCCCATCACCAACAGTTGACCATTGGGCAACACCAGAAGGTCGTCCATAATGCCTCCTTGCTCGTGTCTAAAGCTATAGATGCCGCTGTCTGGCACCAACACCACACGCCCCGTTTGGCCAAAGGTAGAATCAACGTCTCCGTTGGCAGACAGTCGCCCGATGGAAATGGCATCCAGCAATCCGTGAAGGGTGTCCAAAGAAGCACCGCCTACATAGATGCGCCCCGAGGGATCAGTGCGCAGTGTGGTTGGAAATTCTTGAACCCTGTAAAAATCGAGAATCTTGGTGCCCTCATCGCCAAAGTTGGTATCTACCTGTCCATCGGGAGTGACTTTAAGTAATCCTATCGGCTGATAAAGCGTGTTGGACCATCGATAAGTAGACCCCATTACCAGCAAACTACCGTCGGGTAACTGGCGCAGACGAATGCCTTGGGAATGGTCCATGCCCTTGAAATCTACCTTCAATACCCCATTAGTACCAAAGGTAGGATCGAGTTGGCCATCTCCGGTATACCGGGACAGGGTAACGTCCTGGTCGAAAAAGACATCGATGTGACCGCTGGCAGAAAGCAAGATGGCTTTTCCATCCGGCTGCACCACCATGTCCATGGATTGATTATAATCGTCGAGGGCGATGCGGTTGCGACCAGCAGCTCCGAATTCGCTGCGAAGGGGTACTTGCGCCATCATTTGCCAGCTGGTGACCATCAATAAGCACCATAAAATGAAAGCTTTACCAACTACAAGTTTCCTCATTGCCGCTGTAGGATATTGTTGAAAATAACCGTTGACATCAAAGATAGTTCAGACTATCAAAATTTCCTGACCCGAAAGGAATGGGTGTATAGGAATCCAAATGGTGGATTTGATGGCTTTTGTAAGAATAGCCGAGTGCAGTTGCGCGCTACGATCAAACACCAGAGAGCATAGAACACGCTCCATTTTAGGGTAGAGTATACAACTACACCCTACTATCAAGCACTACGAAATCCTAACGCAGATATTAAGAGCCCGATCCTGGTTGAAAACTACCGTTCAACTTCGGACGCTAACGCTTTGCAGATCAAGGTATGCATGTTCTACGAGGAAGGATTCTTTTGCTGGTCTTTCTTCGCCTCCCAGCGTACCACCTTTTCGTCCATGCGTTCCAACAGGCTCCACCACTCGGTGCCATCTTTACGAATGTTGCGGATGGCCCCGGCACGCACCAAAATTTTGCGCAGTTCGTCTTCATCATCGTCCCAGCCGCCAAGGCTTTCTTTGAGCATCTCAAAACTGCGGTCGATGAACTTTTTGTGGCTCAAAAAGTGGCGCGCGGCTTCTTCGGCCATGTACTCGGTTTTGTAACTCGCCCGCAAACTTTCCAGCTCTCGCTGCAGCTTGCGCTCCTGCACCAAATAGCTTACTACCCCAGATGAAACAGCAGTAACCACGGCTAGGCCGAGTGCTTCCATAAAGCTTACTTGATCCATATCCTGGTAGATTAATCCTTTTTGTTAAACGGCAATTCCGCAATGTTGTAAATCAAAATATAGCCATTGGATAAGGCAATGGCCATCCACTGTTGATTGGAACTGAACCCTAAATTCATAACACCTTTGGGCAACGGGATGCTGTGTTGCTGCTCTAAGGTATTGACATTGGAGAAACGCACAGTTTTATCGTTGCTGGTGGTGGCAAAAATGGCGGTGTTGGGCAATACACGTAAGTTGTTGGTGGCCTTGGAATGAAACTTTTTCCGGGTATCCATACTAAAAGAGGTGGTATTGACCCTGAATAAAACCCGATCGAACGACACCGCCAGTACATACATACCATCGCTGGACAAGTCGAGGTCGATCACATTGGTCGCCATAAAATCTCGCTTTACGGTGCCCGATTTAGCATCCACCACAATAAGACCACCCAACACCCGGGAAGTACCTACCCAAATCAAGTCTTTGTCCAATTGCAACACAATGGAGTGAATGTTTCCCTTTCGAAGGTTAAAGCTTTCCGTGATCTCCAACGCAGGAAAATCAAGCACCCACAGGATTTCATCATTGCCTCCTGCATACAATCGATCGCCTTCCGGGGAAAATTCAATGGCCCGAATCGCTTTTTCAGAAACTTGTAACGACTTGACCTGTCTAAAATCTTTTTCAACATCAAATACATACAGACGGCCATCTTTACCGCAACTCACCATATGTTTCCCATCCGGTGAAAAGCGCACCGTTACCGATTGCTTTTTGTGAACCACCTGCCCAAACACTTCCGATTTAGCTTCGATGTCCACTACCCGCACTTTTCCATCTTCCTGGCCAAAGGCCACGTATTTACCATCGGGCGAAAAGGAAAAGTCGGCAAACTCATCGAACAGGGGGTTACACCATCTACTGGCAGTAATTACTAATTCTTCTTGTCCATAGCCAATGCTTCCGAAAAAGAACAGCAGTAAACAGGGAATGATCGGTTTCATTAAAAAACTATTCATGCTATTTCTGAATTCTATCGAGGTGTAAATGCCCCTCCATAAACAATTGGGCTTGCCCTGAAATCAATACCCTTTCGCCATTTATCCGGCCTTTCAGGTATCCCCCTCGTGCACTGATTTGCCGGGCGGTCATTTCGGTCTTGTTCAATTGCACGCCCCAGTAAGGAAACAGCAAGGTGTGTGCAGAGCCCGTTACCGGATCTTCCGGAATGCCGAGTGCAGGAACAAAAAACCGAGAAACAAAATCGAGTGTTTCACCGGGAGCGGTGGCGATAACACCTCGTAGGGGCAATTGCAACAGGGCCTCTGCATTGGGCCGAAGGTTTTGCACCACTTCCTGTGACGCATAAACTGCAAAGTAGTCGTTCTGGCCTTTTAAGATAACCTCTGCCGGATGGCCCATGGCCTCATTGAGGCCAGAAAGCTCATCTACTGCTTGCGGCATGTCCTCCGGAAAGTCGAGGGTATACCACTCTCCTTCCCGACTCACGGATAAGGGGCCGCTGGCCGAGTGGAAAGCAATTTCATTAGTAGGCCAGCCGAGCGAGTTAAAAATCACGTGTGCCGTGGCCAAGGTGGCGTGTCCACACAAGGGAACTTCGCCTTTTGGAGTAAACCATCGGATTTCGATCACCCCTCCATTTTGAACAAAAAAGGCAGTTTCTGACAGGTTGTTTTCTGCTGCGATGTGTTGCATGAGTGTTTCGGGTAGCCATTCGGTCAATGGACAAACCGCGGCCGGATTGCCTCCAAACAGTTGATCGGTGAAAGCATCTACCTGGAAAATGAGGTTGGGCATTTTTATAACGTACTTTTAAGACAAGACAATAAGGCTTGCAGGTCTTGGGGTTGGTTGTACAAATAAAGGGAAACCCGCATAGAATCCCCCCTTAATGAAACAAATACTCCTTTTGCCTCCAATTGTTTTTTGACTTGCGACAGAGAAACTCCCTTGGGCAAACGCAGGCCGAAAAGGTGGGCACAACGTTGATCAGTGGGCAGCAAGCCACATCCAATGGCCATAAATTTTTCGATGAAAGGCTCCAGCAAAGTCGTGGCATGAGCTTGCACCTTGGCGGCTCCCCAGACTCCTACCTGTTTCAGGGCCTCGTTGAGCATGCTCAATTGCAGAAAAGCGGGGTGTTGCCCCGATGAAAAGCGCTGCCCAACTGCCGCATAGTTCGGATTGTACTTCACTAGGTTTTGAAAGTCGGAGGCGCCTTCGTGTGCCAGCCAGTTGTCTTCCATCGGTTCTGCCCCATCGTAATTGGGCCCATACCAGGCCAGGGCGGTTCCGTAGGGTCCGCACAAAAACTTGTAGGCTGCGGATACCAGCGCATCGGGCTGCAATTGATCTACATCGATGGGAAGTGCACCAAGGGCCTGTGACCCGTCCAGTACAAAATAAGCACCCACTTCTTTGGTCCGTTGGCGCAGGGCCACCAAATCGAATCGAATGCCATCTGACCAAAACAAGGGCGGGACAGCTACTACTGCGGTTTTCGAATCGACGGCTGCTAATAATGCCTGATTCCACTTTTCGCCCATTTGAGGGCCAAATTCAGGCGCTTCTACCCAGCGCAACTCGCACTCAAAATCACGGGCCACCCGCTGCCAGATGTATACATTGCTGGGAAACTGCCCTTGCAACAACACCAGGTTGCTGCCCTTTACCGGCCGTACCTGCCGCGCTGCGTTGGCCAGGCCGTAAGACGCCGAGGGAATTAGGGCTACCCGATCGGGCTCCTTGCTGCCGATGATGTGAGCAAACCGGCTGCGCACCTTATTGGCTGGATCGAAAAAGATGGAAGCGTCCATTTGATGAGGATTGCCCATGTGTGCCAACTGTTGTTGTGCTGCAGCAATGCTGGATTTCAATTGCGGAGCCAAATAGGCATGGTTGAGGTAATGGATGGCCGGGTCTAAGGCAAAAAAATCGGAAGGATCGCTCATCAAGGTAGCATTTGAAGGGGCAATTTAGAGCGAATGCCCGGCATGGGAAAGCCCTACTCTGCCAACTTTTCAATTTTTTTTAGAAAAGATTCTCTCTGCGCAAATACACTGCGCACCACCCTTCTAACCTTGTGCTGTCAAACCAATTTAACCGCTAAAAAATGGAGGCACTGGAACAACTCTACCGAAGCCTGAAGCAACGCAAGCGCCCCGAAGATGTGGCAGAATTGATATTGCAAGTGCTCAAAGGGCAGCTGTCAAGCAGCGAAAAAAGCTTATTACGCCAGGTGGCCAACGGTGCGCTTAGCAAACGGCTATTGGGTTACACCTCCATGAACCAACACTTTGCGCAAGCGGTTGGGGCCCAGAAGCAAGTAAACAAAGCCCTGGAACTCTTTCAGTTGTCAGCGGTGCGCTATGACGGCACAAAGCCTGAAGAAATCCGAGAACTCATCCAGTATTGCAACGGCATTTTGCATAAAACGCCTGGCTTGAACGACTTTATCGACAACCGTTTGAACAAAGAGCAACGGGAAGCGGAAGGGATCGAACTTTCCAAAAGACAATACAACAAGCTTTGGCGCATGACGGTGCGGTTGGAAGAAAAGTTGGAGCGCTATGAACGAAGTCGTCGGTATTTGAGCCTGCAGCAGATTGCCAAAAATGGCCTGGTCCGGGAAATCACCCGCAAGGATTTTATGCAGGACGCCAATACCGCTTGTTTTGTGGCCTACATGACCGCTCGACTGAATCTGCGCAGCGAATTTACGATCGACGGCCAACAGCAGCCCTTCGATAACGTGTGCGAAATGTTGCTCATGCGGTGCATGGGGCAAACCGTTATTCGGAAAGCCACATGGTTCGGAAGCAAAAAGCTGAGCCAGGAGGGCCAACCTACTGCCGGCTGGTTGGCCATCGCTCATGTTTACCCCAGCCGCAGAGTGCTGGATCATTTACCTGAACACGACCTGGGCTATCTCATGGGGCGGTGGACCGCGTTGTTGCAAGAGATTGCGCGTGAACTGGGCCGCTTGTGGGAGACGAACGACATTGACCGCAAAACCATGATTGTGCAACGGGGCAACAATTCGAGTGCCTGGAATGCAGCTGCCGGTGCGTGGAACAAGGCGCGTGAACATTGGATCGACCTTTTGTACGCTACTGGCCAGGAGGGCTTGCTGGACGATTTGTGCTTCGGTAAGGTGCTGCGCCTCATGGCGGGTGATGTTGCCTTCTGGCACCAGTCGGTAGGCGGATGCCTTGATGCCAATACGGCGGTGTGGAATGCCCTGCCCCTGCCTTGGGAGGTATTTGACGCTGGGGAAACCTGCACCCGTGATATGGTAGAAAAGGCTTGTGAAAAAGCTGGCCTGGTGGCTGCTACCTCAGGATGGACCGGTACGCGCGTTCGTACTGCAGTTCCTTTTAGGCATAGCCCTGAGTTGGTGCACGGTGTCGCTGTATCCAGTCCTTTTTTAGCAAAGGTTTTGCGGCAAAATCGATATTTTTCGGGTAAGAATGCCCGTTCTAATCATCCTGAATGAAATGATCGTTTAGCTCAGCGGTAGAGTTCCGGCTCGATACCCGGAGGGACGCAGGTTCGAATCCTGTAACGATCAACATTCGGGTGCCATCATGGCTTCACCGTGGTGAAGTGGTAACACGCCTGGCTCAGGTCCGGGTAAACGCAGGTTCGAATCCTGTCGGTGTGGTCATGGTGGCTATTCTCTACATAGCTCAGTGGTAGAGCACCCGGCTCTTAACCGGGAGGACACAGGTTCGAGTCCTGTTGTGGAGACCATGCGCCTTAGAGTTGACAGGAATTTTGATTTCAGAGCCAATCCACTGCTTTAGGATACGCCATTTACGATTCTTTGAAGGTGGCGCACTACCGCAGTGTTTGGGTGCGCCAGCAAAAATTGCGCAAAGGGTGCGCCACTTTCAATTTCCCGGGGGTGGCGCAGGTATTCACCGAGTGGGTGCGCCAGTAAAGGTGGAAGCAAGAAGGTTTACACCTCAGTTCCCTCGAGTTTTGAAATGGCTTTTGCTGTACGGAAGACTTGATCTCCTAACCCGAACTGCTTATTAGTAGCCATGCAAGCAGGGGTAATAAGGCTTCACGAATCGATGGTTTGACGCACCGTGAAGTTGGCCTGGTTTAAAATGGCATTGAATTTAGACACATCGTCGAGGGTCACTTCAATCGTGTAGGTCTTCCCGGTACTAGGGTCTTTATAAGATGATTCCATGGAGTTTCCTGCTTCGAGCAACTGATCAACCAGCTGTTTTTTTACCCCGTTGGCCTGCACGAAATAAACCACCAAAGAGGCCGCTTGCTTTTTAAGCAAAGGCGTTTGTACCAATATCCTCACTTGACCGAACTGCATCCATCGGTTGTGAATGGCCCAGCCAGATTCCACAAATTCTTCGCTTACCGGCACAATAGGGTCTTCTATATCAGAGAGCTCCGGGCCCAGGCTGGGGGCGGTTTGTTGTACTTGCATCTCTTCTACCGGCGTACTGATCTCCAGTTCCAATTCAGTTTTTTCAGCTTCAAGCGTACGTACCTTTTTTTTCAGCTCCCGCTCTTGTTCTTTATAGGATTCAATTCTGCTTTGGGCCATTTCCGTTTTTACCGGGTCTTCGTCGTATGCTGCTGCCTCCGCTTGCAAGGCAAGTGATTTTTCATGAATGGAGTCTATTTTAGCCAGGGTAGCACTTTGAATCAATTCCGTAGAATCTACCTCTTGTTCCAGTTCAAGGATTTGCCGGTTGAGATAACTGAACAGCTTTTCGTAGCGCTCTTGCTGCTCCTCAGCTACCGAAACAAACCGCATAAAGTTGGCAAACGACTTTTTTTCTTTGTTTCCGCCTTCAATGTATTGCTCCAAAAAACGTTCTACCTGCCCGTTTTCAAACTGTAGCTGCTGCTGTACTACCTGCCGGCTCTGGATGTTCCAATTGACAATAGCGGTTACAGCACCCAATACAAAGGTGCCTAAGAAGAATTTTAAAAATGAATAGCGTTGGTCCTTTTCGATGAGACGAATGCGTTCGTTCTCATCGGTAATGTGGTTGAATTTGTCAGACATAAGGGGTGGTTACGAATCAAGAACCCAAAATAAACATTTCGATGCTTGAATAGCAACACACACAACCACAGGAACGGTAAACCGTTTTTGTGTAGGGACAAATCGGAATTGCTCAAGGGAGTGGGGTACGGTAGCAGGAGGGTGATCGCCCCTCCAACTTACGAAAGGCGCGGCTGAAGTAGTTCGGATCATTGAATCCGGCGGCAAAGGCCACTTCTTTAACGCTCAAATCAGTTTCTTCCAACAATTGCTTGGCGTGACGAATGCGCTCCTCCAAAATCAATTGAACCGGAGTGATGCCAAATTCTACGGTGAAAGCCCGGTAGAAACTCGATTTGCTCATGCAGGCAATCCGACACAAGTCTTCGATGCGGATGGGGTTGGAAATTTGGGTATGTATGTATTGCAACACGGCCTGGAAAGCAGCTTTGGAAGACTTTGATTGGTTTTTCCGCAAGCCTTTCAGGTTCTCAATCTTCAGCAGGCAGAGCACCAATTCGCGCAGGGAAAGTTCTACCTGCATGTCTTTAAAAATATCATCGCTGGTGAGTACCGTCATCAATTTGTTGGTTAACCCGACCAGTTGATGGTTGTTTTTGAGCATGGCCTCCTGGAAATTCAGTTGCCATTCTTTCACCGGATACGCTTTGTTTCTGGAATTGGTGTTGATGATTTCCAGTTGCCGCTCTAAAAAATGATCCTCAATTACCAATGCGGTACATTGCGTAGGCCGGTCCATTTCCGCTTCGGGAAAATCGATCCGCATCAAGGTGTTGGCTGGAGCCAAAACGGTTTCTCCCGGAACATATTCAAAATCCTCTACCCCTTCTAAGTGCATGATTTTCTTGCCCCTCAGCATGGAGGTGATGGTGAACCCTTCGAAGCGAAGGTGAAAGTCGGAGGCTTTTTGACGGGTTTCAAAAACATTGAACTCGCAATGATCCAGGTTGTACTTGTTGCGGTGTTCTACCAACGAACTCAGTTGGCTGATGGGAGCGAGTGGATAAGGATTGACGTAATTCAATGGTGTGGATGATTGTCGGGATGACACTAATTTAAATACAAAGCCCTTTTATTACAAGCATTTCAAGGTGATTTGGGAAAATAATGCTGGTGATTGAAAATCGAGTCCACTTCAGTTACCATTAAAATAAGGAACATTGAAAAAATCAAATCGAAACGTACTATGGATACTGCAACTGCCAATTTCCCTTTTGTTGGGAAATCAGTCGATTTTAAGCCTCGCTACGACAATTACATCGGGGGCAAATGGTCGGCCCCGGTCAAGGGGAATTATTTCGACAACATTTCACCCGTCACCGGTCAGGTATTTACCCAAGCCGCACGCTCTACCAAAGAAGACATTGAATTAGCACTGGATGCCGCTCACGCTGCTTTTCCCGCATGGAGCACCACCTCTGCTGCCGAACGCTCCAACATGTTGTTGCGCATTGCTCAGGTGATGGAAGACAACCTGGAACACCTCGCTACCATTGAAACCATTGACAACGGCAAGGCCATTCGCGAAACCATGGCCGCCGATCTGCCGCTTTGCATCGACCACTTTCGCTACTTTGCCGGGGTTATCCGTTCGGATGAAAGCACCATCTCCGAACATGACCCCAACACGGTGAGCATCAACCTGCAAGAACCCATTGGTGTAGTAGGTCAGATTATTCCATGGAACTTCCCCTTGCTAATGGCTACTTGGAAAGTGGCTCCTGCCCTTGCCGCTGGCAACTGTGTGGTAGTGAAGCCTGCCGAACAAACTCCTACTGGGATCATGTGCCTGCTCGAGCTCATTGAAGGCATTTTACCTCCGGGAGTGCTCAACGTAGTGACAGGTTTTGGTCCCGAGGCAGGCAAACCATTGGCCACTTCCTCTCGTGTGGCCAAAGTGGCCTTCACCGGAGAAACGACGACTGGTCGACTCATCATGCAATATGCCTCCGAAAACCTCATTCCGGTCACCATGGAACTGGGGGGTAAATCGCCCAACGTGTTCTTTAAATCCGTTGCTGATGCCGACGATGCTTATTTCGACAAAGCAATAGAAGGTGCCGTAATGTTTGCCTTGAACCAAGGCGAGGTTTGTACCTGTCCATCCCGGATTTTGGTACACGAAGACATCTACGACAAATTCATGGAGCGCGTGGTAGAGCGCACGAAAGCCATCAAAATGGGCAATCCGCTCGATCCTGCTACCATGATGGGCGCACAGGCCAGCAACGATCAATACCAGAAAATTCTCAACTACATGGACATTGGCCGCGAAGAAGGTGCTCAAGTGCTATGTGGCGGTGGCAAACACCACCTCAACAGTGGTTTGGAGAATGGGTACTACATCACCCCAACCATTTTGAAAGGGCACAACAAAATGCGCGTCTTCCAAGAGGAAATTTTTGGTCCGGTTACTTCGGTCACCACGTTTAAAACAACCGAAGAAGCCATCGAAATTGCCAACGATACGCTTTATGGATTGGGTGCTGGGGTTTGGACCCGGGATGCACACGAAATCTATCAGGTGCCGCGTGCGATTAAAGCCGGGCGGGTATGGGTCAACTGCTACCACGCCTACCCTGCCCACGCGCCCTTCGGAGGTTACAAAAAATCTGGTTTTGGACGCGAGACACACAAGATGATGCTCAACCACTACCGGCAAACCAAAAACATGCTGATCTCTTACGAGAAGAACAAACTGGGCTTCTTTTAATAGATTGCCCATTCCTTCAGCCGGCAACTTCATCCTGGGAGAGTTGCCGGCTTTTTAGTTTATTGATTATGATACAACGTGTTCTGGCCACCCCCGCTTGCGAAGCCCTGATTCGTGAATTGGAATCGGAATTTGGGGAGTTGGTTTTTCACCAAAGTGGAGGCTGTTGCGATGGTTCGCAACCCATGTGCTTCGAAGTAAACGACTTTAGAATTGGCTACAGCGATGTATGCCTCGGCGAACTTTCGGGTGTGCCATTTTGGATGAGTTCCGACCAATTTGAATATTGGAAACATACCCAACTCACCATTGATGTGGTGGAAGGACGTGGTTCCAGCTTTTCGTTGGAAATTCCCAAAGGAAAACGCTTCATTGTGAAATCCCGCTTGTTTCAGGAAGCAGAGTTGGAAGACCTGGTTCCGCTGAGCTATCGTGAGGATTGATTCTGATTTTATGCAACCCATGCTTTTCCTGTTCAAAGAGAGGCTTTACCAGAAACTACAAAGGCGCAATCGATGATTGCGCCTTTGTCACTTAATACAATTATTTGTTGACCAATTAGATCGGATTGATCTGCATCGGAATGTTCCACGTCCAAGTGGTGATCGCAGAGGTTAGTTCGTATCCGAAAAAAGGGCCACAATTGGTAGGAAAAGTGGTGAAAGGTCCTGGAAAGTTGGTAGCACATGCATCAGCCGGCAAATACCACTCAGAGGTACTGGAGCCAGTTTGCTCAGTAGCTTCTACATATACCAAACGAACATTCACGCTAGGAGCAGCCACTGTTCCAGTAGCACCAGGAATTAAAAACACGCCAGAAGCCACAGTTGCTAAACAAGGATTATTGTGGCCCCTTTGGTAATAATAAGCCATTATCTCCATGGGCTTACAAGTGTTGTTGGTTACGGTAACGTTTTGGGCCTGGCTTTCCATCAATACACCGGAGCACAGCACCACAAGGCCAACGAGGGCCAGTTTCATTAGGGTTTTCATAAGTAAAAGAATTTAGGTTTTGTCTGAATAACGGACAAAAATGTTAGAAATCAAAATGGTCGTTCGATCGGTGCAAGGCAGTAGGTAACCGGGGCGCAACGAGGCCTGATCAAGGCAACCGGTAGAGGTGCAAATAAATTGGAAAGTGGAAAACGAGTGGCTGGTCCTCGTTCCAATACGTTTGAAAGCGCTGCTTTAGTTCAGGAAGTGGATCAAGGTTTCCAGCATCCAAAAACCTTTTTCTGGCCGACCAGGTACTCAAATACCCCAAGACATGGTCCTGCTTCCACGAAAGCTCGTGGAGGATGGTAGTTTGCGTGATTCGTTGAAACGGTACCGCAATGCTGGCATACCCTTCGTCTACCCATTGGCGCTCCGGGTCCCACCAAGGGCCTAAGGTATTCTGGTACAATTCCTCGATCAGGGAGTTGATTGCTGGCACCTCACACGAAAACAACCCATAACACCAAAAAGCTAATGTGGCGCTGCGCTGGCCCACACGGGCCACTTCTTTAAAAAAGGTGGGAATGTCGAACCAATGCAATGCGGTGGCTACGGTGATCAGGTCGAAATAGGCATCTGAAAAAGTCGTCTTTTCTGCCGGACAAACCTGGTAGTGAACCTTGGGATGCGGAGGTGCTTTTTCGAGTTGATGGCGGCTAATGTCGGTGGCCTCTACCCGATCGAAGAAAGCACTAAGCGCTTCCGCAGCTTGTCCGCTTCCGGTAGCACAATCCCAAACACGAGATCGCCCAGGAGTGTGCTTTAGTAAGGTTTGATATAGCTCAGGTGGATAATGCGGGCGGTAGTGGGCATACTGATCGGCCAATGCCGAAAAGCGGTCTTTGTGCACTCCCCTCACCTACCCTTACAGCTGCTTTCGACCAATTCGGGCCCGAAACTTTCCATCGCGCAACAGGATTGATTCATCGCTGTTGTTGTAGAGCGACCCGGATACCACGCCCGTCATGATAAAGGTGGAAAGTGTATCGGGATTAAAAACGGTATCCTGTACCTGAAAATAAGTGACTTCGGGTCGACCACTGCCGGGCCGGGTTTTCCATTCGGTACCGTTGTCGTCGGTCCAGATGATTTCTACCCCGGGAAACAAAAACTTAGAATCGGCAAAGTGAAAAGTGCTCTCATAGATCATACTGTCCCGCTGAATGGGCAGGTGACCGGTATCGAGACAAGTATAGAATCGAATTTCCAAAGAGTTTTCGGGCACTCCTTTAGTGAACCTCGAAACCTGACCTTCGAAATAGGTGGCCATATTGGGATCACAAAAGCCATTGAAGGAGGAATCGGCATCATTGTTATACCCATCCAGGCTATCTTCAAGCGCCACCCAGCTGTAGTCGATTCTACCAAGGAAGTAGAAATCGCTGGTAATGTCGGGAGGAGGAATCACACCAGAAGGCGGAATAGAATCCTCGTTATTATCAATGGCCACTGTGGTGATGGAATTGCCTTTTTCACAACCCTGACTCACCAGGAAAGTGACAACAACAGCAGCGAATAGGAGCTTGATCTTCATGAAATACACTTTGCTAAACCGCGGTGTGGATGCCCAAATATACGTAAAAGTGGCATTGAACCATGTGCACGGATTTTGACTTATGATGCAAAGCCTGTGGAGAAAGGTTGGTGAAATGCCCGCTAAAAATTCTCCCGCACTTGTTTCCCATTGCACCATTGGGTGGACATCTCTTAAATTAGCAACCGATGAAACAAACGGTGGTTTGGTTTGGTGGTGGCATCGCCCTCTTATTGATCGGACTCAAAGTGTGGGAATACTCTTACCGTTCGATGGCTGTCGACCTTGAGGTGTATATTGGTGTCATTGCCCTATTGTTTCTAGTCGGAGGGCTATGGATTGGCAAACGGTGGTTTACCCCAACTGTAGAAGCTACTTTGGAAAAAGCGGCTCTCCCTTCTATCCCCAACCCGGAGGCCTTGAAACAAACCGGCATTTCCAAACGCGAGCAAGAAGTGTTGGAATACCTGGCCCAGGGGTATTCGAATCAGGAAATTGCCGATCGGCTTTTTGTGTCGCTCAATACCATCAAAACCCACGTCAACAACTTGTATTCGAAGCTGGACGTGAAACGAAGGACCCAGGCAGTAGCTCGCGCTAAAGAGCTGATGCTCATTCCTTAAGCAAAAATCAAACTTTCGGGTGAGGGCCACTTTTGGGGCAATTCATACTTTCGATTGACCCTTATTTTCCTCGATTGATGCTGATTTGTGAACGTCCTCCGGGACCCATGTTTCACTTAAAAAAATCGACATGAAAAAGACCGTTCTCCGCTACAGCTTATTGGCCATGATCCCCCTGTTTTTGTTTTTGATCCTGCCGTTTATCTACGCCAGTGGGCAAGACCTGAAAGATATGGACATGAGCCAATCGGAATTGATCGGATGGGCCGGCATTGTGCTTTCACAGGCTCTGGTGATCCTGGCCATCAAACAATACCGCGACAAAGAAAAACAAGGCCACCTTGGCTATTGGCAAGGCGTGAAATTGGGGACGTTGATTGCTTTGATTTCTGGCCTTCTGTTTGGCATCGCTTCCTTTGTGCTTTACGAATACGTTGATCCTGATTTTACGGCGGCCTATTACCAACAATACGAGGACAACATTCGCAACAGTGGGGCCGAGCCAGCGGTAATTGAAGCGCAATTGGCTCAGTTGGATGCAACTCCCGATTGGTTGATGACTTCCTGGATGGGCGGTATTTTAATGTTTGGCAATGTTTTTCCTACCGGTTTCATCATTAGCCTCATTGCCTCTGGGTTTCTTTACCGGAAACCCGCTTCCTGATCGGGGGCTTTTGGCTATTTTTGGGCCATGAAAAACGCCCTGATAATTGTATCCGCTTTTTGCTTGCTGGTGGCTTGTCACCCGCATTCCGCTTCTTACCATTACAACAAAGGCCAGGACCTGATGCTCCAAAGGCAATATAAACCGGCCGCTAAAGAGCTTAGTAAAGCCATTGCCAAAAATGTGAAGGGCAACCAGGCACATTTAGATCGGGCTTACTGCTACTATCCATTAAAAGCTTACGATAAAGCAACTGCTGATTTGGCCTATTTGAAGGAGCAAGGCGAAACTTCGTTTCAATACTACAGCCTGAAAAGCTTGGTAGAGCTGGATCAAAAGCAATACCAGGCGGCCATCAATACCTTATCAGAAGGTTTGCGAGCCTATCCCGACAATCATTTTTTATGGGGCACCTACGGATACACTCAAATTGAAAACAACAATTTGGAGGAGGGCTACAAGGCGCTTCAGCATTGCCTCAAATTAGATTCTACTTATTACATTGCCTACAACAGCCTCGGTTGGTATCACTATCAGAAAAAAGACTACATCAAAGCAGAAGAAATGGTGAAAAAGTCGCTGGAAATTGATCCCACCAACAGCTATGCCTACCGCAACTTGGGTTTTATTCTCAAAGCCACGGGGGATGCCGCAGGTGCCTGTAGAGCGTGGAAACGTGCTGAATACTTAGGGTTTAGTACCGATTACGACAACGAGGTCAAAGATATGCTGGGAGCCAACTGCGGTTCCTGATGCCAGTTGCTACGATAACGCTCGAATTTCCCGGGCCAGGTTCAATTTAGCCCGCTCTTCGTGGTGCTCCCGAAACCAGGGTGTTCTAAATATCCATGGTTGGGCGGCATATTGCTGCAACACTTTTCTTCTTCCTGGTTTGTAGAGCAGGTCGGGCACCAGCCGATATTCTTTGCGAATGGCTTTCATGTAGCGGCCATAAGCCTCCTCGCCTACTCCCAAAATACCCAGGTCGCAATCCAAGAAAAATTGGAGGTCGCTACTTTCATCATCCCGCACCTGGAAATGATCTTTCGTACGTAAAATAAGTTCATTTACCACCTCAGCTTCTTCTTTGGGAAAATCGATTTCGCTCAAACGCTCCAGGGCTCGTACAGCAGATTTTTCCTCGTTGTCTTTAGCAGTGAAACGGTAAATAATGTCGTGAAACCAAACGGCGAGGCGCAACAGATCGGGGCGATCCAATTGATTTTCGTGCTGATCGATCAACGTTAGCATGGCCGCAAGGTGATCGAAATTGTGGTAATGCCTGGACTTATGGCCGTAGTGTTTTTGGAGTTCGCGCCAAACTTTCGCAGCCCAATTTGTTTTTCCGGGAGCTACCCGGTGAGCCAGCTCTATCCAGGATTTTTGCAACACCTCAAGTTTTGCCATGCCACAAAGGTAGGCCCTTCCGGCCAATCCAATTTAGGTCTGGGGTTTATGGGCCCGGCTCAAGGTTTGCAAGTACTCCACCAGCGGTTCTTCGGCTCGTAGATTCAACTTTTTGCGCAAGCGATGGCGACTGGTGTCTACACTCTTGGGCGATATGTTAATGATAGAGGCAATCTCTTTAGAGGACATCCCGGCCCGTAATAATTCTATCATACGAATGTCTTTGGGTGTCAATTTGGGGTGTTTTTGCCGCAATTGAATGGCAAATTGTTTGTTGAAGGCCTTGGCCTGATCGTCAGCTTGTTTGTGTTCTTTTTGGTTGAGTGTCGCCTGTTTGAGTCGGGTTTCTAAACGGTTGAGCAAATGGGCACGCTCTGGCTGCTCTTGCGTCTCCCGAATTTCTTTTAAATGATCGCCTATCTGCTGTAACAACCGATTTTTTTCCACCAGTTGAACGGCAAACTGTGCCAAGGTTTCCTCTTTCATGGCCAGGGTATTGGCCAACTCCTTTGCTCCCGAATCAGAATTTAAGGCAACATGTGGCTTTTTCTGCTTTATCCACCACCAAACACCTGCTCCCACTGCTCCCACCGCTCCCAACAACAGCAGCCAGCCATAAAGCGAGTTGGAGGTGGCCACCGGTGGTGCCACCGTTTGGGCACCAATGGGGTTGGCCTTTACCTGCAACAACTCGGCAGGTGGCGCAATGCCCCGTAGTTGCAACTCATGATTGATGGCCCACCACCAACGGCCCAGGGCTTCGGCAGAATCACTGGCTGGAATATTTTGCCGCAACCATCCTTCCAGGTTGGTAATAAATTCGGGGTGTTTCGCCAAAAAGCGTTCATATTCGTCGGTCGTTTTCGAAAAGGTGTTCCAATTCAGGAAACGGCTCTTTAAAGGCAATCCGTTATCCATGAGCCAGTGCATTTGTTCGGTGCTCAACAGGCCGTCGAAATAGCACAACTCATCAATCTTTCCAAAGAACTGATATCCTGGGGTATAAGGCGATCCACCAGCGCCAACAATGCAAACGGTATTGCCTTGTAAAATGGGTGGCGTCACCAGGTATTCGACCAATTGGCGGTTCAAGTAGCACCCGATACCTTGCGAATCGACGACCACCGCCACGTGATACCACTTTTGAGGTACAATGCCAACCCGTACCTGAGTACTTTTTTGATGGTCGAAATGAAACTCGAAATTCAGCGTGGAATCTCCAAAAATATTGAGGACATAATCGCTGCCGTTGGTCTTGTCCACCAGGCTGTGGCAGCGGTTGGGCAAAGAATCGGCCCGGAACCAAAACGCCATGCTGCGCCCGGCAAACAATGCGGTTTCGGAGGAAGGCAGTTCCAGATAGGCTAACTCCTGATCAAAAGCAATGGCCTTCCGGAATACTCCGCTCGAAAATTGTAACTGCTTTCCCGGTGGCACCAGCCGGTTGTTGACCGACTCAACGGTTTGCCCATCAAAAGCATAGAAGGCTGTCACCTTAGCATACAAGTTTTGCTCTACCGATTGCGCCACTCCCAGGTAGGGAAACATTGCAAAGAACCACCCCATTGTCAAGGTGATTTTTAGGGCCAATATGCAACTGGTATTCTTCACTTAGCGTTACGAAGGTGCAAACAACTCTTGTACAGATAGTAAACAGCCCTCCTGTACCAGAGATTATTTTTTGTCAGGTAGTACTATTTCACAAACAATTGATTTACAGCAACATATTTTTATTACTGTCATGCAAATATCACCTTTTCACTAAACATGGTAAACCATTTGTAGAGAATCAAACCACCAGCTTAGTGCGTTTGTGGGAATAAATTGGTGCTATAAATCCCATTTTTCCATGACTCGAACTATTACTTTTTACACGCTTTTTCTATGGTTGGTCTTTTGGTTACCCGGCCACGCACAACTTCCCATTAGCTTTACCAATGGCCTTAAATCCTACCATCCTTTCAACGGTGATTTTTATGCCGCCAACCACAACCCGGTGCACCACAACAAATTTGTGAGTGCCACCTTTGGTCCCGATAGCAACGGAATTACTAACAATTCAGCAGCTTTTGGAGGTACACAACGGATCAATATGTACAAAGGCATTATTGATGACGATGTCTCCAGCTTTTCGGTCGACTTTTGGTTTCGTGCCACCGGCAGCGGCAGTCAGGTGCTGTTTTGGGAGGGCCAGATCAATCAACAGTCGGTTTGGATCCGCATAGAACCCGGGCAAAACCGCATTCGTGCCATTGCAGGTACCCTTACCAATTTTGTGGGCATCAACACTCCTGGCATGTACAATACCGGAGCATGGTTTCACTTTGCCTTAACGGCCGAAAAAGTCAGCGGTGCTCCCGATACGATGCGTACCTATATTAATGGTCAAGCAATGGCGTTGGCCACCGGAGAGTGGAGTTCCTCCAGCACCACCAATTTTACCCGCATCGGAACCCGGGACAATATCTCTCAGCACCTGATCGGCAACGTAGACGACCTGCGGGTGTGGAGTCGGCCGCTTGCCGCTTCTGAAATACAAGCCCTTTACCAGCAACCTCGGATTGTAATGGGCGCAGTACCCAGCAGTGCAGTTTGTGCCGGGGGCACTTTTTCACTTCCCTTCACCGTACTTGGTGGCAGTTTTGAAACAGGAAATGCTTTTCATGCGCAACTTTCCGACGATCAGGGCTCTTTCATTTACCCGATTAGTATTGGCAGCCTTAGCGGTACTACCTCAGGTGTGATCAATGTACAGGTACCACAAAACATCAGCACCAGCAGCAACTACAGACTAAGAATTATTGCCACTCACCTGCCCCGAGTTTCAGAGAATGTAGACACCCTTTCGTTTACCAACCCCAATGCCCTGCCCGGTTACGATACCTTCGCGCGGTTGCTGATGCATTATCCCCTGGATGGCAACGGCAACGATATTTCCGGTAATGGCAACAACCGGAGTTTGGTCAACAGCTGGCAGCCCCGCTCCGACCGTTTTGGCACCGACACTTCGGCCGTGTATTTTGGTTCCAGCGGCCGCATGACCGTTGGGCGCCCTTATGTACTGGATCGCTACCATGGCTCTACTCAGCCTATCTCCTTTTCTTTTTGGTACAAAACCACGGCTGCCACCAACGCTATCCGCGACATCTTCACTTGTTTTAGCGCTGGTGCCAACAACGGTCTCTACATTGGTACCACTCCTTCTTCGCGGGTGCGATTTCGCATCAATGGCGGTAGCAGCATCGTTGAAGCGGCCTATGCGAACAACAATGTATGGACACACTTTGCCTGTGTTTACACCGGAAGTCAGCTGCAAATCTTTCGCAACGGCAACCTCATTCAATCCACCAATTCCAGTGGTTCGATCCAAATCACGCGAGGGGCACAAATGGGTTCCAACAGCGATCCCTTCAACGCCTTGGCTGAGTTGTTCGGCACCTTAGATGATTTTCGAATGTATGGCCGGGCATTGAACACCAACGAAGTGAACTTGCTCTATGACAACGGCCATGCCTCCAGCAACAGCCCGTTCTGCTATCAGGATACCGTTCAATTTATGGCCACTTCCTTTCCCGGGTTGGCTTACAACTGGTCGGGGCCTCAGGCCTTTCAGTCCAACCAACAAAACCCGGTGTTGGGCCCTTTTCTCAACACCAATCAGTCGGGTAATTATGGACTGGTTTTGAGCTACAACGGATGTGTGGGCGATACCAATTTTACGCCGGTACAACCCGAAGTGCCACCTGTCGTCATTGCGCCCGTGGTGAATGGCTGCATCGGCGACACGCTGCTGGTCACCGTTTCCGGTGCTACTTCTACCAATCACTACCATTGGTTTGCCGATTCTTTGGGTACCCTTCCGATTGTCGACTCGGTAGACCAACTCCTACTTAGTCCCTTGGCAGATACCGTGGTCTACGTGCAAATTCAACCGGGAGGTAATTGCCTGGGAGCCCTTACCCCCATTCCAATTACAGTATTGCCTCCCCCCAGCATTGGAGCAATGGCCAACTCGAATAGCTTGTGTACGGGCGATACCCTGGTTTTGAATGGAACCGGTGCCCAAAGCTACATCTGGAATCAAGGGGTGGTGAACGGCCAGGGGTTTGCACCGAGCAGCAGTGCCACCTACACGGTGGTGGGCACCGACAGCAATGGTTGCACCGATAGCACCAGTCTTTTTGTTCCGGTCTTTCCTACTTCGGGAAGCACCTTGCCCACGATGGCTTGCGACAGCTTTGTTCTCAATGGACAATCCTATTTTACTACGGGTACTTACACCCAGGTGTTGTCCAATTCCCAAGGTTGTGACAGCCTTATTACCCTGAACCTAACCCTCTTTAATTCGGGTACTTTTTTGGATACGGTGGTCGTTTGTGCGGGAGATAGCTTGGGATTCGGGTCGCAAACCCTAACTGCTTCCGGCAATTATTCGGAGACCTTTGCTACCGTTAATGGCTGCGATTCGGTGGTACAGTTGCACTTTGTAGCCTTGCCTCCGATCACCACCAACCTAATGACGAACCTCTGCACCGGGGATACCTTTTTTCTGGGCAGCCAGGTACTTACCACGGGCGGCAACTATTCGGAAGTATTTGCAAGTAGCAACGGCTGCGACTCCACCGTCAACCTGCAGTTGAATTTACTCCCCAATAGTGTTTCCAACATAACGGCGAGCATTTGTACCGGAGATACCTTCTTTTTAGGCACACAACTGCTTACTACGGCCGGCAATTTCTCTGAGACTTTTACCTCGGCCAACGGCTGCGACTCAACGGTTCTGCTTTCGCTCAATTTGCTACCCGGGTCGAATACCAACTTTTCGACCACCTTGTGCGCTGGCGATACCTTGCTGTTGGGCAGTCAAACCTTGACCAGCTCGGGGATGTATACCGAAGTTTTTACTGCACTCAACGGTTGTGATTCTACTGTCACGGTCAACCTGAGCGTGCTCTCTCCAATCACCAGTTCCATTAATGCCAACATTTGCTCTGGAAATACCTTTATCCTGGGAGGCCAGCTGCTCACCAATTCGGGCACCTTTCAGGCCGTTTTTACCGCTACCAATGGGTGCGATTCTACTGTTACACTCAATTTGAATGTGCTGGCGGTGGTGAGCAGCAACGTAACGGCAAGCATCTGTAATGGCGATACCTATACACTGGGCAATCAACTACTGACCAGTAGTGGCAACTACTCCGCCACCTTTACAGCCGTCAATGGCTGCGATTCCACGGTAAACCTGGCACTCACGGTGCTGCCTACCTTTTCTTCTTCTGCCAACCTCAGCCTTTGCCAAGGCGACACCCTCACCTTTGGCACGCAACTGCTCAGTTCGGCAGGAACTTACCAAGAGACCTTTATTGCAGCCAACGGGTGCGACTCCATGGCAACGATCAATTTGAGTATACTCCCGGTTTTTTCAAGCAATATTTCAAGCAGCATTTGCGATGGTGAAACGATTGCCTTTGGTTCGCAAACTTTGAGTGCAACGGGAACCTACACCGAGGTTTTTCAAGCTGCCAACGGGTGCGATTCGGTAGTTACCCTTGCGCTAAATGTCTTACCCACTTATCAGGTCATTGATTCGATTCGGCTTTGCCAGGGAGACACTTACTTTTTGGGAGCTCAAACTTTGGTCAGTGCAGGCACTTACACCGAACTATTTTCCACCAGTCAAGGGTGCGATTCGGTGGTGAGTTTGCAGGTGGAGATTACCAACCCTCAAATAAGCGTATCGCTTTCGGGTGATAGTCTGGTGGCAGCCTTTGGTCAGGCAGATCAAATTCAGTGGTTCGACTGCAACTCAGGCCTTCCGGTTGCGGGAGCCAATGGCAGTACTTTTCGACCAGGCGTAAGTGGTACGTATGGGGCCGTTATTTCTCTGGAGGGGTGTTTGGACAGTTCCAACTGTGTTGCCGTCACTGTGGTAGGCTTGAATCGTACCACTACACCATCAACCCATTCAGTCAGCATATTTCCCAATCCGAATTCCGGGTCTTTCTTCTTAAAGAATACATCGAACAGTAGCCTTGGAACAAAAATGATACTCCGCGATCTGCAAGGAGCGGTGTTGCAAGCCTTGTTGATTACCGATGAACAGGTACAGGAAATTCAGCTTAGAGAAGACTTATCAGTGGGCCTCTACTACCTCACTTTTCCGAATGGGCAGCACCCACCCATAAAGGTGCAAGTCATGCGGTAAAGCAATCAACCGGTTTCCCGGCGGTAGAATTCTACTGACGGGAGGCCGGTTGTTTTATTCTTGCCGGAAGGGATTATGCCCGATGCCATTAAAAACGTAACTATTCAGATAAGGTAGAAAACGGAAGTGCCTCATCAGTTAACCGATGGCCACTTCTTAAGCTACTCATTGAAAAGTGCTTAGCGGCAGTATTGCTGCTGGTAAAGGTCGGATTTGGGATCACCCATATAGGTACCACTGAGCCAATCAGCACAAGCACCAGCCGTATCGTCAGAATTGAACTTGGCCACACCACGGTTGAAATAGGCATCAACAAACGTAGGGTCTAACCGAATGGCCTCATCAAAGTAGAGAATGGCCAATTTGTCTTTGCCCTCTCGGGTTTTCTCCAGTCCTAACTCATTGTACCTCTTGGGCGATAAACGAAGTTGGGAAACGGATCGCACCTGGCCCCGCTCATTTTTATTGTTGTAGCAACTCCAACATACCTTCAAAGGAAGGGTAAGAAAAACTGTATCGGGCGCCAACCGTGTAGAATCATATTCCCAAAGGCCTTCGGTGACCTGTACAATCCGCACAATTTCATCCACACATTCGTCACGCAGTTCGTCTTCGAGCGTAATGTTGGTCAAACGTCCTTGAGTACTCACCAAAAATTGCACCCGGACGCTGTCTTGCAGGTCGTCGGGCTTCTTAGGTTGGTCACTATTTGAAACTTCATCGAAAAACCGATCCATTTCCTGCTTACCGTAAATGAACTCAGGTTCTTCTACGGGCTCCCGAAAAGCGAATTGAATGTTAGGCTCCAGATTGATCGTGTCGGGACGAAATTTCACTCGATCATCAATCCGATAAGGAAAATTAGGATGGACTTCTTCTTGATTCCCCTTTTTGTTCTTTTGAGCAAAGTTAGTGAGGGGCAAGAAAAAGAAAATCAGCAAAAAAGTTGGTAAGGCGATTCTCACGATGCTAATTTACTTTTTGCTTTCTTGGTTTCCAATAATATTGGTAGGCAAAAAGAATGATCGCCGATCCTGCCAGTATCCACCAGCCGCTATCTACTGGAATACAGGGAGGGGGAAAACAAGGTGGTCCTCCTCCGGCTGTTGGTGGCGGAGGCGGTGGTGGCGGTCCCTGAGCCATAGCAAGTGCCGGGATTACCAAGCCAAGCGCACCGGTGAGAATATGCTTAGCCACTTTTGGAGTTGTCATTTTCAATGGATTAGTTATCTCCGATTTTACTTAATGTGACTTTTCGGTTGAACCACTGATCGGCGGTTTCTACCTGTATAAAGTAGACTCCGTTGGAGATGGCTTCAAGGTTCAGCTCAATTGGTGAATTGGGAGAATGCTGTACCTCTTGACGCACAATGGTCTTTCCGGTTAAGTCAATGAGTTTAATACGCAATGTTCCTGGTAAAGGTTCATTCACGGTGATGTAAATTTTTCCGTTGCTCGGGTTTGGCCATGCCTCGAAGGTTATTCCTTGGTCAACCTCCTCTACTCCAACGGTATTTACTACGGTGAGCACCCGATTGTAGTCGTCGTCACAACCCGCTGAATTGGCTTGTAGGTTTACCACATACGCCCCCGATTGGTTGAATTGGTGGGTGGGGTTCACCT
>CALCCE010000266.1 GCA_937899835.1 uncultured Flavobacteriales bacterium
CGAAACAGAAACAAGAAAATTACCAGACTTGCGGGGCGCCAATCTTTCCACTGCAAGTGCAGTACCAGTGCCAACACGCCAAAAACCGGAAGGCACCAGAGCAGGGCAGTGTGTTGCCGGATCAATTCATCTCCGCCGGCCCAAGGCAAGGCCAACAGCACCAATACGCCAATGCCCAGAGCGACTGTGAGCCCATGATTGGCCCATTTTACCAGTTGGGGAGCCCTTTCGCGAAAGGTGAGCCACATCCATGTGAAAAGGGAAAGTAAGAAAGGAAAAAACAGGTAGAGGTAGCGGTTTTTGGTACCGGGTGAAAGCCAGTAGAGCCAAAGGTTGGCCGCCAGAAAGAGCACTGAATAGCGCAACCAGTCGTTTTGCCAAAGCGTTTTGCCGGTGCCTTTGCGAAAGAACAGTACCAGCAGCAACGACCAGGGCAAAAGTACCTGCAGCACTTGCAATGGAAAACTCACCAGGTGTTGCACCGTTTCCAGCAAGGGCGTTTCCGCTCCGGTTTTGTGCGAAGCTTCGTTCACCAGGTTGGTGAGGTAGGGCCACGGGTCGTTGAGGTTGGCGTATTGTTGGAAGTAGAGCAACAGCAGCCCAAAAGAGAGCCCAAGGCCAACAAAATGGGCAGGCGCAAACAGGGCCTTCCATTGCCGGTGATACAGCAGCAGCGCCAACAGAGTGAAACCTTGCAAGGGCAGGCTGGACAGGCCTTTGGTCAACAAGCCCACCGTCATTAAGGCATACGAACCGAGGTAGAGCAACCACCACTGCCTTCGGTGAAAAAAGTGAAAGATACAGGCCACCTGCAGGTAGCTCACCAAGGCATAGAAAAGATCGATCTCTCCGGAGTTCACCGCACCGTAGAACAACAGGTCGCCCGTGCAGAGCAAAAAGACCGCCGACCATCGGGCAATGGTTTCGCCCAAATACTTTCGGGTAAAAAGGTAATGTGCCCCGGCCAACAGCAGTAGCGAAAGCAAGCCCGGCAAGCGGGTTACCCATTCGTTGGTGGAGCCGGTGAGCCGGTAAAAGCTGGCCAACACCCAATTGAAGACCGGAGGTTTGTTGTAGTAAGGTTCTCCGTGGATGGTGGGCACCGTCCATTGATCTTGCAACACCATCTCAAGGGCAACAATGGCCCGGCGAGGTTCTTCAGCCCGAAGCTCCAACACGTTGTTGGTCCCAAAAAATGCCCAGAGAACCAAAAAAAACGCAAATGCTGGAACCAGTTGGCGCATAGTGAAGAATGAGCCACAAAAGTGTGGTTTTTATTTTGATTGTTGCCCTATGCACTTCTGGTTGGAAGCCGGATCGCTTGTACTGCAAAGTGTTGCAGGAATAGATCGGCGTGCAACGGTATTTTTTCGGTGGGGTAGTTGCACCATTTTTTCGATTTGAAAAAGTGTTGCGTAAGGTCAGGTTTACGCAACGTCTCCCCAATGATCGGACTGGGCAACCGTTTTTTGCTTGGTAACGAAGCGTTGCACACTTGATAAGGCATGCAACGTTTCCCGTGTTGCGAACAGGGCAACAGGTTTCGTTCGGATTTTAATGTTGCATGAATGGGCCGGCGTGCAACGGTGGGTAGCACAGGTCACTGTTTTTTTAGAGTCGTAAGCGTTGCACGAAGAAATACCGTGCAACGTCTCCCAATTGATTAAATAAGGCAACAGTTTACGCTTGGTAACCAAGCGTTGCACGATCAATAAGGCCTGCAACGTTTCCCAAGCTGCAAACAGGGCAACAGGTTTCGTTCGGGTTTTAATGTTGCACGAATAGGTCGGCGTGCAACGGTATTTGGCCGGTGGGGTAGTGCACCGTTTATTCGATTTGTCAAAGTGTTGCGTAAAGTCAGGTCTACGCAACGTCTCCCTTTCAATGCGGTAGGGCAACAAGAAAAAAATTGGAGTATAAACTACCGAAGGTGAGTATCCAAGCCTTATTCTCCTGCTTCACTCAAACGCGCTTTAGCGGGTTGGCTTCCGGAAATAGAATTTCATCTTCAGTTTCCTCCAGGTATTCCATGTTTTTTTTGAACAGCCGAAACATAGATCGGTTGAGGTGTTTGCTCCAAGCGTCAGAACCTTGCTGGTAATTTTGAAAGAGCGCTATGGCATAGGCCATCATCTCTTCTGGTAAAAAGCCCGTCTTTTGACCGTGCCATCCCTGATGCGTGTTGTCGCGCCATTGCCGAAAATTCCAAATCGAGTTGGCCATAAAAATGCCAAAACCAAATACCACACCATGCAAATCAGCCAGGTATTCGTTGGGTTCATCGATGCGTTCTTCTTCTACCATTTTCAGGTGAGAAAGCTCATACACCAAGGTCGTCAGCAATAGCGGGGTATTGGAAAGCTGATCGATTTCAAGATCAATTTGATAGTGACCAACGGTAGGCTCTTCGCAGAAACCGAGTGCAAAATCTTGTTCTAAAGCAGCTTCGTGATGAATTGTTACTCCCGACTTTAAGAGTTCTTGTGTCGAATAGCCAAAAAAGGCAAGGTCGATCTTCCTTGATTTAACAGAAAGTACTTCGCTGGCCTTATCCAACAGATAATGTGCATCAGCCGCAGTGCCGTCAAATTTTCGGTCGAAAAAGTTCGAAGTGGGTTCAAGAATGGGAACCGACTTTAGAAAAGAAGCACCGTACTCCTTTTCGAACCAAAGCAAAGCTTCCTCGATCCATTGGCGGTCTTCGGGTGTGACGCTCGGTCGGATTTTACGGGAAAACATGAAATGGAAAATTGGGGCTAAAAAAACTTGATGAACTCAAAGATAAGTAGTGGGAAGCAGTTAATAGTCCTCCCATATTTCCATATCAACCACATTCGGTCGCGAAGGACAATGCGGGTAAAGCAAAAATTAAAAAGCGTTGCATAGAAAAAAGTCATGCAACGTTTCCCTTCTACCGAATAGGGCAACAAAGTTTTACCGCGCAACCGCGTGTTGCGTAACCCCATCGGTACGCAACACTTTTCGCAATCGGAACAGGCCAACACCATTTTCTGCTGCAAATGCTGTTGGCCAATGGGTATAAAAAAAGCGCACCCCATCGAATGCGCCTTCTACAACAGTTTCTTTTCACTTACCGTGAAGCAGTAGCTTGCTCTGCTGCTGCCGCTTTGCCGAGGTGTTCGTTGAGGAACTCTTCCATGGCCCGGTAAAACTTGAATCGGTTCTCTTCATTGCGGAAGCCGTGGCCTTCCTCGGGTTCTACCAAGTACTGCACGTTTACGCCACGATACTTCATGGCCGCTACCATCTGATCCGATTCGTCCACATTCACCCGAGGATCTTTCGCTCCTTGAGCGATGAGTAAGGGAGCGGTGATCTTATCGGCATGAAAGACGGGAGACGTGGCCGTCATCCGAACACTATCGGCAGTGTCAGCCGGGTTGCCCACCATGTCGTGGAGTTTGGGAAGGTAGGGTTTCCAATACGGCGGAATGGTGGCCATAAACGTAAACAGGTTGGATACGCCAACGTAGTCGATGCCACAGGCGTAGAGTTCGGGCTCTTTGGTCAAGCCAGCCAGGGTAGCGTAGCCCCCATAAGAACCACCGAAAATGGCGATACGGTTGGGATCGGCGATGCCTTGATCAACCAACCATTGGGTCCCGTCAGTTACATCGTCCTGCATTTTGAGGCCCCACTCTTTGAAAGAAGCCTCCCAAAAGTTACGGCCGTAGCCCGTGCTTCCTCTGAAATTCATTTGCAAAACAGCATAGCCCCGGTTGGCCAAAAATTGGCACGTGGGATCGTAGCCCCAAAAGTCACGGGCCCAGGGCCCACCGTGTACATTTACCACCACCGGCAGGTTTTTGGCTTCTTGTCCTCTGGGCACAGTGAGGTAACCGTGTATCGTGAGCCCATCGCGGCTTTGGTAAGAAATGCATTGCATCTCGGCCATGTTGTCTTCATTGAGCCAGGGAGCCACTTCCTCAATCATGGTCAGCTTGCCCTCGGGCTTGTTGTAGGTATAATAAGCGCCCATCGACCGATCGCTATAGGTGCGAACGATAAAATTTTCTTCCGCTTTGTCGCTGCTGGAAATTCCAATTTCATAGCCCGGTAGCTTTTCTTCCAGGTCTTTGAACATGGCCTCGGTTTCAGCATCCAAAAATTTGCGCTCCCGCTTGTCTTTGGTCCAGCTGATGGTGGTGAGCACCTTGCGTTTGTTGGAAAAGTACAGGCCGCTGACATCCACTTCGTCGTGCTCAAACAGCACCTCTATTTCTTTGCCAGTTTCAGGGTCGAATTTCACGATCGCCGACTTGTCGCGCCCCAGGTTCGAGGAGGCATACAGCTGTTGGTTGTCGAAAGTGAAAAAGAGGGGCGCCATGCTTTCCTTGTACGAAGTGGTAAGCATCTCCTGAAAAGGTTCGTCTTCGCTTTTGCGATAAAGGATGCTATTGTCCAAGCCGTTAGAGGCCATAGCAATACGCACCTTGCCGTCGTGGTCGGTTTGCCAGCCTACAATGTTGCCGGGGTTTTCGTACACCATTTCCATTTCACCGGTCACGATGTTCATCCGGTAAGGATCAAAAACCATGGGGTTGCGCTTGTTCATGCCCACCAAAATGATTTCATCTTGGTTTTCCAGGTCATCGATGATGTTGGTGCGCACGCCCTCAAAACGGGTCAGCTCTTTAAAGTTGTTGCCGTCAATGTCTACGGCAAACAAGGCAAAATTTTCATCGCCTCCAAAGTCTTTGCTATACACCAGCCGGGTGTTGTTGGCCCAAAAGTAGTAGGCAATGTCCCGGTCGGCTACTTCGGTTACTTGCTGGGCCGAAGCTTCACCTACCGCTTGCACAAATACGTTCATGCGTTTTTCGCCCGTCTCGTTGTTCACCGGTGCCATAAAGGCGAAGTGTTGGCCGTCTGGCGAAATGGTGTACCGGGTCTTTTCCGGGTTTTTGAAAAAATCTTCTAATGGTATGGTTGGAATCTCTGCCATGGAGGTATCCGAATTATCGGCAGGCTGTGGGGCACCGCCACAAGAAAAGAGAAGGAAAGTGAAGGCAATACTGCTCCAGCTAACCCATTTGGTTTTAAGGTTCATCAATCAGCGTTATTAGTCGGGTTAGAAATAGCTCCTTTCGGAGAAGGGCTAAATGTAGCTGAAAAACTTAGACAACAGCTAAATCGCTGAATAAAAGCAAATTGAAATTAACTTTTGTTCAAAATTGAACACGAAAATTGTTCGAAAACGAACAGGGAGTCGGGGGATTACTTTGTGGGTTCGGTTTCTTCCTTCCAAATCCTTTCGGTCACCGAAATGTTGTTTTTGAAATAGAACACTCCGCCCCAATCGTGGGTCACCTTGCGGTAAACATCAGTCCGCACGCCTTCGCGCTTGATTCTTCGGATGGTCACACTGTTTTCCCCCTGAATGGTTTCTTCGGTGATGCCTTCGGGGTAAGGGGTGCCGTCAGCCTGTACCAACACCGGATTTTCCTCCTTTTCGGGAGCCGATTCCTCCACCGGTCGCGACTCACTCACGGCCACTGTTTTGGCCTTTACCCGGACTTTGGGAGCAGTTGTTTCCACTTCTTTGGGCGCTGTTTCGGGAACCGTTGGCTGAGCCGGTTGCAACGGTTGTGATGGTTGACCAGCCTCAACTTTTGCGATGATCTCGTCTTCTTCCACTGGAGTTGGAGGTACCTCAGGCACTGTAGGTACTTGAGGCACCTGAGGTATGGCTTGCCCCGAATCGTTGATGACTACCGCTTCCCCTTCGCGTGTTTCCAGGCTGCTGGGTAATTCCACATCAGATGCGGGCAACAGGTCGAACCCTTCTGCCCGCATTTCTTCCACCACCAACTCTTTGGCTTCTGCCCGGGTCAGTTCCGGATTTTCTTGCAGCTTGATGATGATGCGCAGGTCGGTGATCTTGGCCAACGAAAAAGCATCGCCAGGCCGTTCGTCCAAAGCCAATTGGTATTGATCAATGGCCGGTGCGTATTGTTCCAGTCGAAACAAGCTGTCGGCACGTGCCGTAGCGGTTTTGTATGGACGCTCTTTCGCTGCTTTAGCCGCCTTTTCTTTTTCGGCTTTTTCCAGCTGCTTCATGAAGCGCGTTTTCCGTTGGGCATGCGCATCGTGGGCCGAAAACAGCAGTACGAATAGCGAAAACAGGGCAAAAGTCGATCGAAGCATAGGCAAAATTAGCAATAAAACGCCTCGCCTAAGCCAAAGATTGTGCCGTGGTCTATTGCTTACGAGAGTCCGCTGATCACTCCGTTGGCATCAATGTCAATGCCCTCGGCAGCAGGAACGGAAGGCAGTCCCGGCATGCGCAACATGGCGCCCGTGATCGGAATCAGAAAACCGGCACCGGCGGCAATTTCAATTTCCCGCACCGCCAGGCTAAAGCCACTCGGGCGGCCCAGCAATTTGGGATTGTCTGAGATGGAGTTCTGCGTTTTGGCCACACAAATCGGCAAGTGCTCCAAACCGAGTCGTTTGATTTTTCTCAGGTGCAGGTTGGCCTTGTCTTGAAAAACCACCCGGTCGGCACCATACACTTTGGTAGCGATGGCTTCGATCTTTTCTTTTACCGGCAAGTCCCAGTCATACACGGGTTGGTAGGGGCCTTCGCAGGCTTCAACAGCCGCCACTACTTCTTGAGCAAGTTCGGTGACACCATCACCGCCTTTGGCCCATCCATCGTTCAAGGCAACGCGAACGCCCATTTCACGGCAACGTGCTGCTACGGCTTCTACCTCTTCGTCGGTATCGGTATGGAAACGGTTGATGGCTACCACACCGGGTACCCCAAACTGTTGTACGTTTTCGAGGTGTTTCTCCAAGTTGGCCATGCCTTTTTTCAAGGCGTCCACATTAGGCGTTTTCAATTCGTCGAGGGGCACACCGCCGTGGTATTTCAAAGCACGGATGGTAGCCACCACCACGATGGCGTGTGGCGACAAGCCGGAGTAGCCACATTTGATGTCGAGAAACTTCTCAGCTCCCAAATCGGCTCCGAAGCCTGCCTCGGTTACTACATAGTCAGAAAGCGAAAGGCCGGTTTTAGTGGCAATCACCGAGTTGGTACCTTGGGCAATGTTTGCAAAAGGACCCCCGTGAATAATGGCCGGGTTCCCTTCCAGGGTCTGCACCAGGTTGGGTTTGATGGCATCCTTGAGCAATGCCGTCATAGCGCCTTCTGCTTTGAGGTCGCGGGCATAGATCGCCTTGCGATCCCAGGTGTCTCCCACGTAGATGTTGCCAATCTTGGTTTTCAGGTCGGCCAGGTTATTGGCCAAACACAAGATGGCCATGATCTCCGAAGCCGCAGTAATGTTGAACCCGTCTTCACGGGGAATGCCGCCGGTGCGTCCGCCGAGGCCCACCACCAAGTCGCGCAGGGCACGATCGTTCATGTCCATCACCCGTTTCCAAACTACCGACCGCGAGTCGATGCCGAGGCCGTGTTTTTTGTTTTGCAGGTTGTTGTCAATCAAGGCCGAAAGCAAGTTGTTGGCCTTCTCTACTGCTGAAAAATCACCGGTAAAGTGCAGGTTGATGTCTTCCATGGGCACCACCTGGGAGTAACCCCCTCCGGCAGCACCTCCTTTGATGCCGAAAACCGGACCGAGGGATGGCTCACGCAGCACCACGGTGGTTTGTTTCCCAATTTTATTCAGGCCTTCCGTCAAACCAATGGAAGTGGTAGTCTTTCCTTCGCCCGAAGGCGTGGGTGTAATGGCTGTGACCAGAATTAGTTTGTTCTGTGCAATTTTATCCTCGTCGATCAGATCGAGGGGAATTTTCGCCTTGTGCTTTCCATACAATTCGAGGTCGTCCTCGCCGATGTTTAGCTTGGCTGCAATGTCGCGTATGTGTTGTAAAGTCGCCTCTTGGGCGATCTCAATATCGGATTTGAACCGAGTAGCTTCCTGGGTACTCATGGTAGGTGTTTTGGATCTGGCATAAATGTAAAGCAAGTTGCTCCAATCCTCCAACAAAGTTTTTGGGGAAATACCAGATGGAAAAGGGAATGCTAAGTTATCGGGACAAAACGAAGCGTACGGCTCCACAGTTTTCAAGGTCCGACCGCAAGTAAAACTCCCGTTCTTGTTTGCCATCGAAAAACGAGATGCTGGCCGTAGTGGGGGGAGAATTGCCCATGTCTTCCGCGTAGAGTACCAGTTTATTCACTTCCCCCGCTTTGATTTGAATGGGGAATCCTTGCTTATCTTTCGTGAGTGGATGCTTTTTTACGATCCACTCCCCGTTAAACATCAAGGAGATCACATCGCCGTCTTCCGTTTTGCTGTCCCACAAATACAGTGTAATATCTGATTGAAAAACGGGAATGGCGTTGGGTGCTGTGGTTACAGGCCGGTCCAACTCAACTTTTGTGGAGGGGGGAGTTGCTACTTCAGGAGAGGGGGCAGTAGGTTCAATAGTTGGAGGAGGTGTCTCTGCAAGGGGCAACTCAATGGCTTTCCATTCTTTGCGCAGGTAGAAAGAGCCCCCTTCTTGCATGGCTTCCGGCGTGTACCATTTGCCGGCCAATTCGTTGCGGTCTTCGAACCGCACCAAAAAGAGGCCGTTCAAAACGATGTTCTCTCCTTGCATCACCCGATCTTCGGTCCAAAAAATAGAATCGCCTGAAATTTGACCTTTTACCGTTGTGTGCCCCGAATGCTGTGCGGGATATACAATCTCTCCCTTAAAGCTGCAGCCTTCGACCGATCGGATGCGCATCACAACCGGATAGGTAGCGTAGATGTTGAAGGAATATTGCTTCATTTCTCCGCTCCATTCTCCAATGAGAAAAGAAGGGTCACAGTTCTGAGAGTTGCTTTGACCGAGTCCGGTAAAGCCCGTTGTGGAGAAGAGTAGCGAAAAAAGAAACCAGCCAAGCAGCAAACGCATGCTCAAAAATACCAAGGCCGCTTGAGCTGAAGGAGAGAATGCAACACCAACTTAAAAAGTAACTTCTGTTGGTGTAGTCTTTTTCTTGTTTTTCTTGCAGTAGTCGTCGTAGCTTTCAGCGGCATCGGTGTTTCCGATTTTCATGGCGCGTTCCCAATCTTCGCACGCACCCGCCTTGTCTTTCATCTCGTATTTGGCCTCTGCCCGGTAAAAGAGCGCCCGGCCTTCGTCCTTGTTGCGCTTCTCGATGATGGCTGTAAAATCTTGGATCGCCTCCGCGTAGTTGCCTTCTGCAAACTTGCTCAGTGCTACATTAAAAAGGCCCTCAGTAAGGTCGGGGTTGAGGTCGACCGATTTTTTAAAATCGGTTTTGCTCTCGCCATAATTGCCCATCCGGCCATAAACCGTTCCGCGGTTGTAGTAAGCTTCTGAATAATTCGGGTCTAGTGCAATGGCCTGGTCGAAATCTTTCAGGGCTCCCTTCAATTGGTTGAGCTCAATACGGGCGGTTCCGCGAAAGAAAAACACTTTGGGATTTTTATCGTCCAATTCGATAGAGCGGGTGAGGTCTTTGATGGCCGCCTTGTACTGCTCAATGCTAATGCGGGCCGCTCCGGTGTTGAAAAACAGCTCGGCATTTTCCGGGTCTACTTCCTGAGCCGCTTCATAGTCGGCAATGGCTTGAGCAAACTGGCCGAGCTTGTGCTGGCTGTCTCCCCGACCTTTCAACGCTTTGGCGTTGGCGGGTTCAAGGCTCAGAGCGGCACTGTAATCATCAATGGCTGCTTTAAAGTTACCCTCGTCGTATTTAGCCTGGCCGTTTTGTAAGTGCTCGTCCACCTTACCTTGTGCTCCGGCGGTTTGGAGCAACACAATAGCCATTAGAAAGGAAAGAAAGTATTTCATAATAAAGATTCAGCGTGTGATGATTGGAGTCCCTACTCCCGGGCGTAGTGCTTGAGGGGCAACCCTCTAAGTGCAACGGTACGAATGTGATATAATTGCTTTAAAGATCAAAATCCAATTTTCAACAGTGGTCCGTAAGGAGTTGTCCTTTTATGACGACGAAATAAGACAAGTCTGGTGCCAAATTTTTTCCTCCGGTTATTTTTGAATCAGAGCCGTCCAAACACTCAACTTCTGACCATCGGTGCGGGTCCATACCGGACGCACCATGCCATTGATGGCGGTGATGTGGTTGTAATCTCCCAGGAAGAGTGTTTCAGACGGGGTGAAAGGTTTTTTGCTGATGCGTTCGTTTTCAAAGTGCTGCCCACCATCAGTAGAAGTAGCCATCCAAACCTCCGTTTCAAGGCCCTCGGCATTTCTACGATCATAAAACACCAAATACACGGCTCCGGTTACCGGATCAACGGTCATCCAGGAAAAAAATTGATGGGCACCCGGGCCATCGTTGTTCACCCGCAGCGGTTCCGACCAGGTTTTCCCGCCGTTGTCCGACCATGCAACAAACACATCCGTATCTGTTGCTCCGTTGCGTTGATCGGTCCAGTTGATGTATATCCGCCCGCGATGCGGACCCTGGCTCAGGTCGCATACCGTTACCGGAAGGCCATTGCATCGCCTGATCCCCGGAATGGATTGCGTCCAACCGCCCGGTTGTTCGGCCACTTGAATTTCGTGGGGTCCCCAGGTTTTTCCGCCATCGGAGCTCGAATTGAACCAAATGCGATCACCGAAACTCCAGGCGACATAAATTTCTCCATTTGGACCTACCGCCGGCACTGCTCCCTCAGCTGTTTGGTCGTCGTCGAGGCAATTGCCACTTTGGGCATTGATGCGCACCGGATTGCTCCAACTCTTGCCCTGGTCTTTTGATTGGGCAAAAAGAATACGGGTGCTGTCTCCGCGGGCTTTGCTGTTGTAACTGTCGAATTGGGTCCAGGTGACGTAAATGTTGCCACTGGCCGGATCGGCAATTGCCCATTCTTTATCCTGGTCTTTGCTGCCATTGAGCCCCATAAAAGAGCCAGAACTCCAGGTTTGTCCCTGGTCGGAAGAAGTTTGACAGACAATGCGGTCGAGCACCTCCGAACTCGCCCACTGTTTTCCGGTGGGATCGGATAGGTGAAAAAAGTACAGTTGGCCCTTGCCATCGGCAATCAAACAGGGGTCGCCAAAAATGCCATATTCCGAAGCAATGGTCACCGGTTTCCACGACTTGCCTGCATTTTGCGAACGGTACAGGTTGTGGATGTTAGTACCCACCAAATGGATATCCGGGTTGAGCGGATGGATTACGTAGCATGGTTCTTCCGGGGCATAATAGCCCTTTCCACGGTCGATGCGTACATTTTTATAGGCGGTTTGTGCCATCATGCACAAAGGCAGCACAATGCTTAGAAAAGTCAGGGCTAACGCTCGAATCATGGCGCTTCAGAGCTAATGGTGGCCTCCTCCAGAATGAAGTTCATCTCGTTGACGTCATTATCATTGCGCCTTAATCGGCCGGTGAACCACGCATACTCATCGGTACGCAGGTTTTTCCCTTTTTTCTTGACACGTAGCTCCACCACTGATTCCGGTCCTGCGTTGCCACAAAAGAAACAAGAAGCAAATGGATTGGCCGAGAGCACCAGAAAGTCTGCCTCCACATCCAATACAATGAGGTAGCCTTGCATCACGATGCGTTCACCTTCCAAAGCAATTATTTTATCTGGAAAAGCGGGAAACCAAAAGTAGGCATCCAATTCGTCACTGTATTTCTTATCGAAAGGAACCTGGGCAAAGGTATCCCAGCCTATTCTTTGTTGGCCAATCGCAGCGAAGGTGAATAGAAGAAAAAAAGCGGCTAAGGACCAGCGAAAAAAATTATGCAACATAACGGTCATTCTTGGGGCTAAGAGCAAGATGCGAGCCAGCAACTAAGTTACAGGAAATCCAAGGATTCTGAATTTTACAGAGAAGCAAAGAATCGCGAAGTGGTTGTTGGAAGGGTAGAGTTGACCTACTCCTTGCCATAGCAACGAATACACACTCCTTCGATGAGTAAATTGGCAGATGCGGAAGTGTATCCTTCCGGGAGCTTAATACCAGGAATCGAAACCTCCGTCAAGCATTCGGAGGTGGTGCATACCCGGCACTTGAAATGAACATGGTTGTGGTGATGGTCACCATCACTGTGCTGGCACAAAGCATACTTGGCAGAGCCTTCGTCATCCAGCACCTTGTGAATGATGTCTTTTTCTAAGAACGTATTAAGGGTTCGGTAAAGGGTGACCCTGTCAAATGCTTTTCCCAAGCGCTTTTCCAAATCACTGTGCGACAAAGCATGGTGATGGGCTCTGAAAGCCTCTAAAACCCCAGACCGGGAAGCGGTGGTTCTTAGGCCTTTCGCTTTAAGAATTTCGTTCGCATCTTTCATCTCGATGCTGTAAAAGTACTGAATTTACTGAGGAACTGCATTCAGTTCATGCGGTGCAGTAAATGTTTGAATTCGCTCAAAATCATCGCAGTGGCTCCCCAAACCTGATTGCCCAGCAAATCGAAGTACGGAGCCTTCAGCGAAACCGTACCATTCATGGCCTTTACGGTGTTTTCCTTCACCAATTGATCGTCCATTAATTGGCCGATGGGCACTTCAATCAAGCTTTGCACCTCTCTGGGGTCAGGATCAAACTCCAATTCACCTTGTGCGATACCAACATAAGGCTGAACCAAAAAACCACTGGGCGGAATGAAAACCTGCGTAAGTGCTCCAACTACTTGAATCCGATCACCGGGAACGCCAATTTCTTCGCACGTCTCCCGCAACGCTGTAGCTTCCAGGTCAGCATCTTCCTCTTCTTTTTTACCACCGGGCAGGCTCACCTGATTGCTGTGTACGCCCTGGTAAGACGGCCGACGGGTTAAAATAAAATGAGGTGCATTGTTCAGTGCATATACCAAAACCATTACTGCGCTCAAGCGCGGAGTAATATCGAGTTTCAAGGCTTGTGCCGCGGTAGGACGCTTGTAAGGCGCCATTTTAAATTGTGCTGCTTCACCGGGAAGCGGAAGTTCAAAAGCCCCGGCAAGAAATTCGAAAATCGGTTGAAGGCTGGAATCAGGCATCAAAGGATCAGGCATTCGAGGTGTTCAGCCATGCGCAGGTTGAGTTCTTTTTTCTGGTCGATGGCTGCTTTTAAGGGAATAGAGGTCAATTGATTGCCAATCAGACCGACCATTGTACCCGAATGTCCTGCCAACAAAGCGTTCACCGCTCCGGTGCCGAGTCGGGTTCCTAAAACCCGATCGTTCCAGGTAGGCGTTCCGCCCCGCTGGGTATGTCCCAATACCGAAACCCTGGTATCGTAATCGGGCAGGAGGCCTCGAATACCCTTGGCCACCTCAAACGCTCCGCCTCCATCATCGCCTTCGGCAACAATCACAATGCTGGACGTTTTTCCTTTTTTGGCTCCTTTGGCCAATTCGTCGGCCAGTCGTTGAATATCGGTAGGAGTTTCCGGCAAAAGGATGGCCTCAGCACCCCCGGCAATTCCTGCAGCCAAACCAATGAATCCGGTATCGCGGCCCATTACTTCAATAAAAAACACCCGGTCGTGAGAAGCTGCCGTATCCCTGATCTTGTCAATAGCATCCACCACATTGGAAACCGCCGTATCGAAGCCCAAGGTAAAATCAGTACCATAAAGGTCGTTATCGATCGTTCCGGGAACACCTACAATCGGAACATTGAATTCTTCCTGAAATACTGTTGCCCCGGTAAAAGTGCCGTCCCCACCTATGGCCACCAGCGCATCGATTCCCCTTTTTTGAAGTTGATCAAAGGCCTTTTGTCGTCCTTCCGGGGTTTTGAATACTTTGCTGCGGGCCGATTTGAGTATCGTGCCTCCCCGTTGAATGATGTTGCTCACACTGCGGGAGTTCATGTCCATGAAATCACCGTCGATCATGCCTTCATATCCCCGCCATATGCCGGAAATCTGAAGGCCATTGTTGAGCCCGGTTCGTACGGCTGCACGTACACAGGCGTTCATTCCGGGAGCATCGCCACCCGAAGTGAAAATGCCAAGATGTTTGATGGTTGATTGTGCCAATAGAATAAAAATGAGGTCTACCTCAAAGTTACGAATCCTAAAAGCAATCCCCGATAGTGGGCCAGGGTACAAAGTAAAAGGGCCGCCCCACGGAGGAAGCGGCCCTTTCGGATGCGTATCGTTATGCGTTTATCGAATTACCGTCACAAAGCCGGTGTATTCGTGGCTCGTTTGATCGAGTGTAAAGTCGCTGGTAGTAATTTTCCAAACATAAGCTCCGGGAGGTACAGGACCAGAACCATCGCTGTAGTTTCCGTCCCACTGATCTGCCGGGTTGTTCGATTCGAAAATCAAGTGTCCCCAGCGGTCGTATACCAACATTTGGAAATCATTGGCTTGGATTCCAACGCCAACCGGACCGAAGAAGTCGTTGTCGTTATCACCGTTTGGTGTAAAGGCTCTGGGTACCCAAATCAGGTATTCAGCCCCTACTCGTACAATCAAGTCGGTAGTTCCTTTACAACCGTGTACAGTAGTTACGTCCAGTTGAACATTATAACTTCCCGAATCAGTTCCAGAGAACTCAAATTGTGGGTTGCGGCTGGTGCTTTCACCAATTCCGGCAAAGTTCCAGTACCACGAGTTGATGTCTCCTTGCGACTTGTCTATAAACTGCACCTTGGTGTTGAGCAGCGTAGTTGGGTTAGGAGTTACCTCAAAGCGAGGAGTAGGATTGGCATGTACCGTGATGAAATCGTCTTTCACCATTTTGGATTGACATCCATCGGCTGAGGTCACAATCAAAGTCACATCATAGGTGCCATCATCATCGAAATCGTGGTATTGGTTGCAATCGTTGCTGGAACGGCCGTCACCAAAATCCCAGAAGCACTCTGCAGCCAGAGTAGACTGGTTGATGAATTGTACGCCAAGAGGCTCACAACCTTCATCCAAATCGGAGATAAAATCTACCACCGGTAGTGGGTTCACCGTTACCGTTACCTGCTCAGTAATAGCAGGTGATCCGCAGAAGTCGTTGATTGTAACGGTGTAGGTAGTGGTTTGCGAAGGCGTTGCCACCGGGTTGCCGATGTTCGGGTTCGAAAGATCGGTTTGTGGGAACCAGGAATAAGAGAACCCAATTCCATCACCACCCGCTCCGGAAGCCAACAGATTGGCAGAGGATCCAGGACAAACGTTGGTATCGTTTGAAGTAACAACGGTCAGGGTATCGTGAAGGTTGACGGTAATCAATGATACCGTGGACAAACAGCCGTTAGCGTCTTCAGCATATACCTCGTAAGTTGTGTTTTGAGTTGGGCATACGTTGTGTGTCATGTTGTTGCCCAAGAATCCGCCACCGCCACCGGTGATGGACCAGTGATAGGTGTAAGGTGCTCCGGAACCGCCCGAGGCAGGTGCCGAAATGTTCACACAGTTCGTTACACAAATCGTTGTGGAAGTAAAGGTTGGGTTCACCACCACCTGAGAAGGCTCAGTAATGGTTACCGTAGTAGTGATTTCACAACCGTGAGCATCGCGTACTACAATGTCGTAGACTCCAGGTGTCAGGTTGTTGAAAGCATTGGTAGAGGAGAACGTTGTACCGTTATCGATACTGTAACTGTAAGGCGGTGTTCCTCCATTCACGTAGAGTGAGACCGAACCGTTGCCGTATCCAAAACAGGTGACGTTTTGTGTAATGACTGAATCAAAGGCCAGAGGTGTAGGCTGACCAACGTTGAAGTTGGTTTCCTGCGTACAGCCATTGTTGTCGGTTACCGTAATGGTGTACAAACCGGCACACAGGTTGTTGGCGCTTGAGGTCACGGAAGAAGAACCACTCCAGGCATAGGTAAACGGTGGGTTGTCACCCGCTGGAAGCGAAGCCGCTGACCCAGTACAAGACTGGTAGCAGGAATCGTCTACTACAGTGATTTGGTTGGTGATGAGCGAAGGCTCCGTAAGGGTCACCGTTTGATTGGCTTGACACGTGTTGCTGTCTTGAACTACTACCGTATAGGTGCCAGCACTCAATCCGGTAAAGTTGTTGCCCAACTGGAAGTTAGCACCGTTGTCAATACTGAACAAGGGGTTGCTGCCTGCACCTCCGGAGGAGAACAGAGCAATGGTACCCGAGTTGTCGTTGTTACAATTGAGGTTGGTGGTAAGTACCGAGTCAAACGCCAAGAGAGCAAACTCGTTCAGTGTTACCGTAATGGCTGGGAAGGTAACGCAACCCGCTGCATCCTGAACAATGATGTTGTAGGTTCCACCAGGAAGGTTAGGAATCGAACCAATAGTCAGGAAGGTCGCACCACTGTCAATACTGTAAGTCAATGGAGCAGTACCCCCGGTGGCAAAAATGTCGATCTGTCCATCGTTGGCAGCAAAACAGCTCAAGTCAGCTGTATTGATACTGTCAATTGTAGGCGCACCCGGGTTCAGCAAAGTGTCCGAGGCAAATTGACTGGTACATCCCAAAGAATCTTGTACGATGAAGGAGTAGTATCCGATGCTCAACCCGTTGAAGGTGGGACTATTCTGCCAGGTTGCACCACTGTCAATACTGTACTGGTAAGGCGGGAAGCCACCAGTGGTAAAGATGGTGACTGCACCATTGTTCAAACCACAAGAAGGAGGCGTAGTGGTCAATTGCAGTGGAGCAATTTGTTCAACCGTTACCAATACTGAGTCATCCAACACACATCCACAAGAATCGGTGTAGGTGACATAGAACATGGTGGTTTGGTTGACCAAAGCCGTTGGGTTTGGAATGGTATCGAAGTCAAGCAAGTTGGCGTTAGACCACTGCCAACTTCCACCACCAGGGCAAGAACTGGTATCTACAGCGGCAGAAAGCTGCAGCGAAGTAGGACAAACAGAGGTATCGTTGGAAGTCGTCAACGCTGGCACTAATATTTCTACAGTAGAAGTGTCAGAACAAACAGTACCAAAAGTATCGCGCAATACTACGGTGTAAGAAGTGACACCAGGAGGAGGAGTAACCACCGGGTTGCGAATACTGGTATCGGAAATAGTGGAGTCGTTTGGAGTCCAGGCATAAGTAAATGCACCTGGATCCGGATCAGCACAATAGTTAAACTGAATGTTAGGACGATCACCAGATACCCCAGTGGTAGTAGTGGTCGTACAAGCGTTGATGAAGGTGCTGAAGGTTTGGTAATACACCACACATACATAACCTGGGCTATGGTAGGGTGAACTATGGTTCAGTGAAGAAGAGTTGTTTTTGAAACAAACTTCAACAATGATGTTGGTCACGCCGTCCCAATCGTAAGCCTGATCGAACTGGTGGTTGTTCCAGCCAGCGGCCACGTTTACGGTTTTCGGATCGAAAACCTGAACCAAACCACCTTGCCATGCACCAAATTGCAATTGACTTAGTGAAGTACATCCCATTTTAATGGTATAGTCCTGGAAGGATGTCATGGTACCATTGATCTGCGAGATGTTAAAGGCCAACGAAGTGATTTTACCACCGAAAATACCTTGGTTGTTCAGGTCTGCCGCCCGATACAGTATTTGATGCCGCGCAGAAGGGCGGTTGCCCGCGTAGGGCGCAGGGTAGGTGGTTCCAAAGTTGCTGAAGGTACCCGAACCCACTGTTGCAACCGTATTTGGTCCAACACAAGGGGTGGTACTGGCGCCACAACTTGAAGGAATGATGGCTCCGAGCAATACCGTAAGTGAAGTAGTATCACTGCCACACAATACCGTATCGTTTGCAGAAGCAGTAACAATCGGTGGGAAAGGAGGAGTAACCGTAATCGTATTTTGGGATGTTTTCACACAACCCGCAGAGGAAGTTACGGTAACCGTGTATTGAGTGGTAACAGTAGGGGCAGACTTTGGATCCGACGAAGTGGAATCCGAAAGGGTTAGGCCGTTGTTCCACGCATAGGAGTAAACACCAGGTGAGGTATTGGTGAACATCTGGATACTGTCTGAAGCACACAAAGAGGTGTCAGGACCAGAGGAGAGGGTGAAGTCTGGAACAACGTTCACTGTAATGGTATCCAACGAGTTACAGGTAAGCAGGTTCACATTACACAATCCTTGGTTAGAACCGGTAGAAAAACCGATGACCTGATAGACGGTAGTGACCAAAGGCTTGGCCCAGGTAACAGCACAGGTGTCACAGCCAAAGTTTACTCCGATGTTGATCGGGTCACCCGAGATGACCGACCAGTTGAAGGACGCACCGCCCGAGGCATTCAGAAATGCTTGCTGCGGACCACATATCGTAAGGTCTTGTCCAGCAAATACCCCTTCGAGCACGGTGATGTCATAATCATAAGTCGCTATTCGCGGTGTCGGACAACTGTTGTCTACCGCTGTAATGGTAAATACACTGTAGGCTGCACTTCCTGTAGTCGCCGTCCACGATATCGTGGCCGAAACGGGGTTGGTACCGGTCGTAGTCATGGTAGCACCAGGAAGTACACTGGTAATGTTAGAAGAAAGCGTCACGATTTGACCTGTATCCAGGTCGAAGAAGTCGATCGTAGCGGTAAAGTCCTGGCCAACACACATTTCAATCGAATTCGAATCGATGAGTGAGGCAGTACCGGAAAAGTTACCGGTAGTAATACCGTTTGTATCCTGAGGTGCAACACAACTACTTGTACCTGGTGCTACCACCACAAATTGGATATCCCGGTGAATCGTAGAAAGATGCTCTCCGGTACACCGCCTGTATTCGTCAACTTGAACGCTTACTACATAAGTACCGTTGGTGAGTGGAACGTTGAAAGAAATTTGACCTGAAGCTGGGTTGAGGTTGATTCCAGGAATTGGAATAGTAGCAGAATAGCCAGTAGCGTAAGGAACGGTAGCGGTCGCTGAAGAACGAGCAGCAATCAAAGAGTAGCGAAGGCTATCCCCATCAGGCTCAGAAACACCGAAGTTGTAGTTGAAACCGGTTCCGGCACAAACATATTGCAGAGGATACTGAGACGCTGAATTAACAAAAGCAGGCGAATTGTTACAGCTGTCAACCGCGTAGTTCATCCATGCGCTGATGTAAAGACCTGGAGACCCATTTACGTTGATGATACCACCAGGGCGGCAGCAAGAAGAATAAGACATGGTCCAGGAACCCGTAGGGCAAGGAGGCGCCAGAACAACCGTTGCTTGATAGGTATAAATTTGGTTACCCGTTAAGAGGCCTCCGTTACAAGTACTCTGCGGGAGCTGGCTGGGGCAAAGCTGGCTTACCTGAGTACCACCTGGATTAATGAGTGGGAAAGTAACATTGAAGTTACCTCCACAAGTACTCGTGAAGTTAACGTTGGCATTAGCAGGAGCGTTAATACCGCTACAATCACGAAAAAGGTTGAGGGTCACCAAAAAGGTGTTTGGGCCCGTACATTGCCATGCAAAGTCTCCCCCGGTAAGGTGAGACGCCGTTCCTGTGGTAGTAAAGAGGGTCAGGAAGGCCAGCAGTGTAAAAAGTTTAGTCAGCGTTTTCATCATCCTAATGAATGGTTAAAACCGGCCACTCGCCGGCAGAGTTCTATCAGGTCATCAATAATGACGCGAGTTTCACAATTGGTTGCCCTTAAAACAAAAAAATTTTTGACTTCCTCAGAAGATCAAAATTTTTCCGCCTGAAAACAGGGCTTCAGTTCAAACCGGAATGGGCTAATAGGACGATCCCATCAAGGTTACATGGCCGGTTTTTTCATACGTTTTGCCATCTAGGCCTTTGGCTTTTACAACATAAAAATAGATGCCGTCTTTGTACCGGAATCCGTCCCAATAGTGAGGGAAATTTTTCCACTCGTAAATCCGGTTGCCCCAACGGTTGAAGATCACTACATCAAACTCGGTAGCTCCAATCACCTGAACGTCGAACACATCGTTGATGCCATCGCCATTCGGAGTGAATACATTGGGAATAATAAACTGAACACTATCGAAAACAAAGATGTTCACCGATTGCGTGTCCACACAGCCAAACTGGCTAATGTTGGCCAATACCGCAGTATAAACACCGTTAGCCGCGTAAATATGGGTTGGGCTTTGAAGGTTAGAGGTAGCTCCATCGCCAAACGTCCAGGTAAAGCCTACTGTGTCAGGCACCGAGGTATTGGTGAAGTCTACCTGCAAAGGTGGTGCGCCAATGGTGGGCGTTGCAGTAAAGTTGACGATGGGATTGGGTTCTACCAAAACAGTAATGTTGCTAACGGGGCCTACACAACCTTGGTTGGAAGGACGCACATAATAAGTGATGCTTTGGGTCGCCGTAAAGGTTGGGAAAATCGATCCTTCAAAAACACTGTCGGTCAGTGCCACATCTGTGTACCACACCAATGATCCAGGTCCATTTGGGGTGGCAAACAAAGAATCCACAGGATCGCCCGTACAATAAGGGCCACCAATACTCAGTGTCGGAGCACCAGGTGTTTCGATAATAGAAATGGTGATGGAATCACTTCCTCCACAACCCAAACTATTGGTATCGGTATAAATGGCAGTAAATGTACCAGGACCTAAAGCACTTGGTACAAAACTTCCTGAAGTGGGGCTGGAAACAGCAGTTCCGCTCCAGGTGCCAGTAGTAGAACTTGCGGTGATGGTAACCGTTTGGTTGTCGTTACTACAGAAAGAACCAACCGGATTGATGCTTGGGTTGGGTACCGACAGGACCGAAATCGCCACACTGTCTGTATCGCCACAAAGTCCGGCAAAGGCATAAACAATGGTAAAGTTGCCTGCTCCGGCAACGGCCGGGTCAAAGGTTCCCAAAAGGTTGTTGGTAATTCCCGGGCCACTCCAATTGCCTCCCGGATCAGCTGCTATTAGATTGAAGGCTGGATCGGTGGTGCAATAGGGCCCACCTTGTCCCGCAGCGATGGTCGCATCGAGTTGTGCCGTGGTGGTGATAAAGGCAGTGTCTGTTGCCGAACAGAACGAATCAGTTACCGTGTAAGTAACCGTGTCGGTGCCTGGACCAAGGGCGTTGGGATTGATAGTGCCCAGCAACGAATCCTGCACCAGGTTGCCAGTCCACGTTCCCCCACTCGACAAAGCAATCAGGGTATCTAAGGTATCCAAAACACACAGTGGACCGGTAGTGATGATGGTTGGATCAGGAATGCCAATTACCGTCACTGTAATTGTATCTGCATTGCCACAATTACCAGGTACCGTGTAAATAAGGTCGTGCATACCGGCACCCGCCACCGATGGGTCAAACAGCCCCACATTGGCATCAATAATTCCTGGACCTGACCATACCCCGGGAGGTCCACTGGAGTTACCTACCAAGGTATCAATCGGATCGTTAGAGCAATAAGGGCCAGCAGAGTCAGCGGTTACCGTATACTGCGTGAGTAAAAAGATGGTAATGGTATCGGTGTTGCTGCAAGTGCTGCTCAAGTCACTAACCACTGCGTAAGTAGTAGTTTGGGTTGGGCTTACGAAGGGGTCAGAACAAGTGTCGCAAGAGAAATTGGTGCCTACAACTATCGGGTCTCCGGATAGGGAAACCCATGAAAAAGAGTCGCCCCCTTGTGCGTTTAGTTGTATGGAGTCACCAATACAAATGGATTGATCGGGGCCCAGAAAGGTGGTGCCCACAATTGTAATATCATAAGTAGAAGTCGCCACACCCGCTACCGGACAAGCGTCATCGGCCGCAAAAATGTTGAAGGTGCTGAAGTTTCCGTTTACCGGTATCGCATTCCAACAAATGGTGGCGGTAGCCGGATTGATCCCTGTAACCGAGAAGGTAGCTCCTGGCAGCACTTGCGCCACATTGGAAGACAATTCAAGGGTATCGAGGGTGTCCTGATCCAGGAAAACCACATCGAAACAAAAGTTTTCACCTAAACAAACTTCCACCGAATTGGAATCCAGCTTGGTACCTGTCCCAGTGAAATTGGAAATGCCACCAGTATCAACCTGAGGAACATTGTTGTTGCACACCTGCACCACGAATTGAATGTCTCGGGTAACGGTGCCAATAAGGTTACCATTATCGTCGTACTCTTCTACCCGTACTACTACGATAAAGTTGCCGGAGGTTGTAGGGGTGAATGTTAGCTGTCCAGTGGCAGTATCTAACACAATACCTGGGATCGGCTGAAGAGCCGAAAACCCGCCGGCGTAGACTACTGTATCGGTAGAGCCAAGGCCAGTAAGTGCATTCACCAAAGAGTAGCGCAGACTGTCTCCGTCTTGTTCCAAAACACCAAAACTGTAATTCACCGTTTGAAAAACACAGACATAAGGAATGGGCTGAGCAGTAAGGTTGGGCGAAGTATTACAGGAATCGAGTCCGTAATTATAGGTGGTAGATACCAGGAAGTTGGGTTGAGCTACCGCATTGTTGCTGGAATTACGGCAACAAATGTCCCAGGAGATGGTCCATTGACCACAATTCGAGAGCACTACCGTGTCAGAGAAAACAAACTGCTGAATTCCCGGAAACGGGCCACCATTACAAGTACTGCTGTCGATAAGAGTTGGGCACAATTGAGAAACCTCGAAAACCGTGTCCCGGGGAAGGGGCACCGAAAAAGAGTTGCCACAAGAATCTTGAAAATCTACGTTTTGGAAAGTATCCGGGTTGAGGGGGTTACCGGAGCAATCCCGGAAAACCTTCAATTCAACGACAAACGAATCTGATCCAATACAGCGGTAGCTGATATCTGCACCCGCAATGTGTGTAGCTTGAGCGGTTTGATGAATGGCCATTAGCGCCATCATCAGACCAATTACATATAAGTAAATGTGCTTCATATCCTCTCAAGCATTTCAACATTGAGACGCAGCAAAATCATTTAGGTTGTGAACCAGAGTTTCAAATCCTGCACTAATATAAACACTAAAGCCGACCCTTTGGTTAGGAATCGGCTTTAGTAAGTTGATAATAAGTTAGTTTATGGATTTCTGAGGAGCGTAACGTGGCCGTTCAATCGGTACTCTGAGCCATCCACGGCTATAATATTGACGACATAAAAATACACGCCATCTTCTGAATTTCCTCCGTCCCAAACATCTTTTGCGTTGGAGAGTTGGGCTATTTTTCGTCCCCATCGATTGAAAATTTCTCCTTCCAAACTCTGAATGGCGGTTTCTCCTTCGAGCACTGTAATGCCGAATGCATCGTTTTCCAAGTCTCCATTCGGAGTAAAAACATTGGGTATAAAGGTTTCTATGTTTACCTCCACTACAATGTTTTTTGAGAAACTTCCCTGGCATCCGAAGGCATCGGTAGCCACCAATGTTACCGGATAAGTGCCAAAATCCACAAATATTTCATTAGGATTCACCGCACTTGAAAGGTTTCCGTTCTTGAAATCCCAGTCATAGGTAAAGCCATTCACCGGTTGGGTGGTGTTGGTAAAGTTGACAGAAAGCGGACCTACACCCGACTCAGGAGTGGCAGTGAAGGAAGGAGTTGGGTTAGGTATTACCTGAACATTGAGCGGAAGCACATCGCTCACACATCCTCCCTGAGCAGCTGGTGCCGTTTGCGTGAGGTACAACGTAAAGGTACTGGATGCAGTACCCGCATCATAGGAAAGGCCTTCTGCCAATAAGTTGGTGAGCCCAGGGTCGCTATACCATTGAATCGTATTGGCACCCGTTTGGGTGGCTTGCAAATCATCGATCAATTCCGTTTCGCAGTAGGGCTGGCTGGTACTCACTGGCGAAGGTACTGGCGGAGCGGGAAAAACCTGGAAAGTGAAATTATCGGCCGCACTGCATTGATTGACGTCAGTTACGGTGTAGACGATGGTATGAGGGCCGGTTCCAGTAATTGAACTGGGCACGAAAGCGCCACTGTTGGGGTTGATACCGCCAAAACCAGACCATACGCCACCGCTGGTACCGCCAGACGGGGTAACCAGTGCGGTATAATTATCGCAGTATTCGGGGAGAATGCCCGTCACTTCTACCGAAGGCAGAGCAAATACGTTGAGGGTGATGGAGTTGGAACTGCCACAGCTTCCAGCGTGGGTGTAGGTAATGGTGTGGCTGCCTACCCCTGCAATGGAGGGATCGAAGGAACCCAGAGCCGTATTGGTAATTCCGGGGCCGGACCATGTGCCCCCTGGGTCTGCTCCGAGAGCAATGTTAAGGTTGCCCGGCAAAGCATTAACACAGCGGTCGGGATTGTTGCCAATGGTGGAAACCAAGCCCGAAATAACGGTAATCTGGTGCGTGCCCGTAGCGTTGCATACCGAATCTACGGAATAGGTAATGGTATGGGTGCCAACACCTGCGGCACTTGGATCAAAAATACCACTTGCGCTAAGGTTGGGATGTCCACCCCAGGTTCCGCCGGGTACTACCGCACTGAGCTGCACGGAATTGTCAAGTACGCACAATGGCCCCGGATTGTTGATGGACGTATTGGGTGATGGGGCTACAACTATGACCGCAGTACCCTGGCTGGCACAATTTCCAGTGATGGTGTATTGAACAACGTGTGATCCAATACCCGCAATAGCAGGATCAAAGAAACCTGAGCTGCTGTTGGTGATCCCATTTCCGGTCCAGGTACCACCACCGGTAGCCGCGACTAAAGTGTCAATTCCTCCTGAAAAGCAGTAGGGGCTACTGCTGGTAATCGAAGCATCAAAGGTGTCTACCACTTGAATTGGCAAGGTGTCGGTAGTGTCGATGCAAGCACCAAAAGTATCCTGAATGATGACTTGGTAGGCATAATTGCCCACCGTTACAGGATTCATGGTAGGATTTTGTGCAGAGGGGTCATTGAGTAACGTAGCCGGCGTCCATTGGTAATTGTAGGCCAAAGGATCTGCTCCGGAGCAGACCGAAAAACGGAGGTTGACCCTTGAGTTGGTTGAAATCGGTGTAGCGTTGTTGGAGCAAATCGCAGGATCGTCACCAAATAGGTGCAAGGTGGAGTTGTAAGTGGTATTGGTATAACGAATGCGGGCATTTCCATTGTTGGTAAAGTTGCCGTTGCTGAAGCAAAATTCTACAATGAGGTCTGAGCTGCCGTCGTAATCATAAACCTGGCTGAAGTTGAATTGATTCCATCCGGCATTGGCAGTAATTGTTTGGGCTGGGAAAACGGTACTAAGTCCGGTTTGGAAGCTGTTGAGGTTCGAAAGGCCAGCACATCCGATTTTAATTTCAAATTGCTGGAACTGGGTTTGATTGGGAGTGCCCACCACAAAAAAGGCCAGGCCGTTGATCCCTCCACCGGTAAAACCAGCGGCATTGAGGTCAGCTGCAGTATAGAGGTATTGATGCCGGGCACCTTCAAAGAAATTGCCAAGAATACTTGGGTAGGTCGTTAGCGTATTCGTAACCGTTCCATTGCCTACAATCACTTGCGATACCGTACCCAAACAGCCGTTGGGGTTCACACCACAAAACTCAGGAACCAAGGTGCCAAGTTGAGCACTGAGCTGTCCCGGTGTTCCCAGGCACAAGATGGAATCAGAGGTGATGGCCTGCACAATGGGTGGAACCGGTGTGGGTACCTGAATGGTGACATCATCTGATTTGATGCAGCCCGCAGCCGAGGTGGCGGTTAGGGTAAACACCGTGGTGGTATTGGGAGATGCCAGTGGGTTTTGCAAAGTAGAATCATCCAGGCTGCCCGCCTGATCCCACGACCAGGAGATGTTGCTGGTCGGTGGGGTAGTTCCGGTAAGCAGTGGTATGGTGTCTTTGTGACAAATAATGGTATCCGAAGGCATGACCAGATCGTAGTTGGGAGCCACAAAAACCGTTACGGTATCAAGGGAATCACACGGTCCGGTGTATCCGGGACCTGAAAGCAGGTAGGTGGTAGTGGCGATAGGAGTAGCCACGGGGTTATCGCAAGGGTTGCAGGAAAAGTTGGCTCCTGGCCCGGTGCCGACCACCATGGGTGGCCCCGAAATCACACTCCAGTTTAATATGGGTGCGCCTACACCTTGTAGTTGAGCCGATTGCGTATTGCTTCCACAAATGGCGGTATCTTCTCCGGCGTATACACTATTAAATACGGTGATATCAAAAGAAGTAGACAACAGTCCTGGTACCGGACAATCGCCATCACTTACCTGAATGCTAAATGAGTTGAAACTTGGGGTTCCAGGCTGTGCCAGCCAGGAGATTTGAGCAGTTTTTTGATTGGTCTGCGCGCCTACTACATTAAAGGTAGCTCCGGGAAGCAGTTGCGTAATGTTGGAGGTAATGTCCAGTGTATCCGTAAGGTCGATGTCCGAAAAATCAACTTCAAAATAAATTAAATCACCATAGCAAGCTTCCACCGAATTGGGATCGGGTGAAGACACATTGGTGGATAAGTTGGAGATGCCGGAAAAGGTGGGCTGGTTGTTGGTACAGGTTTGTACAATTACCTGAATATCCCTACGAACGGAGCCTTTGAGTTGCCCGGTTATGGGGTCGTACTCCTCCACTTCCACCACAATGATCCAATTGCCCTGAATGGTGGGCGTAAAAGTAAGTTGTCCGGTTTGGGTATCGAGCACAATTCCTGTCAAAGGCGAGGAGGAAGTATAGGGAGAAGTATACGGGAGGGTATCCAGTGGTCCTGCATTGGTGAGCCCAGGTACCAGTTTATACACTACGCTGTCTCCGTCGGGCTCAAAAACACTAAAGTTGTAGTTAACGGTTTGAAAAATGCAGACATAGGGTATGGGCTGTGCATTGAATTCCGGAGAGTTGTTGCAAGGAAAAGAAGCGGTATACATGGTGGAACGGTTGTACATCCACGGCTGTCCGGTGGCATTTTGAGAGGTGTTGCGGCAGCAATCCCGCCACGATACTGTCCAAGTATTGCAGGGAGGAGTCAACACCACTGTGGTGCGGTAGATGTATTGTTCCATCCCTGGAAAAGTGCCTCCGTTACAAGTACTGTTCACGATTTCATCTTCACATAACTGTGAAACTTCATCCACTGCAGTAAGTGGAACGTTAACCGTGAGTACGCCACCACAAGAGCTAACAAAGTCGATGTCAGTGGCCAGAGGCGCTGGGTTGCCAGAGCAATCCCGAAAGAGGTTCAGGGTGATTTCGAAAGAATCGGTGCCAATGCATTTGTATTGCAAGTCGGTGCCCGCAAAGTGAGTGGCCAAACCGCTCTTGGCGGCACCCAAACACAGGGCAATAGTCAGCAGGGCCAGGAAAAATCGTTTCATAGCAGGTTGATTTTGGTAGTCAGTAAATCAGGAGGATTGAGGGGATGTCAATCACTGAAAAGACGGTAGGCCTCGTGAAATCAGTTGCCCTCTAGGAAATATTTAACTTTTCAGTTGCCGTGCCGTGCACCTGTCCTACTTTTGAGTATATGGCAGCAAATCACCGTTGGTTGATTATTGGACAAGGCCTTGCAGGCTCTTGTTTGGCCTATTCACTCTTGGAGCGCCAGCAGGAAGTCACTCTGATCGACCGGGGTCATGCCACTGCTTCCACTTGGGTGGCGGCCGGTGTTTTTCATCCCATTCAGTTTCGAAAACTGTCAAAATCCTGGAATGTCGACCGGTTGATCCCCGAAGTACACCGTTTTTTTGGCGCCATGCAATCGTGGATTGGCCAGGACGTGTTGGAATCCCGAGAGGTGTTGCGGTTGTTTACTTCCACCGAAGAATTCAACAACTGGTTTGCACGCAGTCAGGAATTGGGTTTTGAAGCCGTATTGGATCCTGAAACCATTACTCCCGGTCAACGGCCCGGGCTGAAACTGCCACACCATGGCGGAAGAGTACTTGGAGGCGGTTGGATCAACCTTCCCGCATGGTTAACTGGTGTTCGGGAACGCTTGCAACGGGAAGGCCGCTTGATTGAAAGGAAGTTGGAGTATGACCAGCTATCCTTGACCGAGGCTGGACTTTTTCAGGGTGCAGAACTCCTTAGCGAAGGCTACCAGGGAGTGATTTTTTGCGATGGCTGGCAATTGCCCCGCAACCCGTTTTTTGGTTGGCTTCCTTTTCAGGAAGTAAAAGGCGAGGTGCTGACCGTTCATTGCCCCGGCTTGGATTTGAAGGAAATCGCCAACCGCAAGTTGATCGTGGTACCGCTCGGAAACGACAAGTATCGGATTGGGTCTACCAACCAATGGAAAAACATCGACCTGGAAGTGACCGAAGCTGCACAAGAGGAATTGTTGGAAAGGCTGACCGTAATGCTCGATCGTCCATTTGAAGTAATCGATCAACAAGCCGGGGTGCGACCTACCGTTCCTGATCGCAGGCCACTTCTGGGGCGTCATCCACACATGCCTTACCTCGCGCTTTTCAATGGATTGGGGAGCAGAGGTGTCATGTATGCGCCCTATTATGCCGGGCAAATGGCGGACTATTTGATTGAAGGAAAGGAAGTAGATTCCGAGGTAAACCTTATACGTTTCAAAAAACATCTGGCTAAATCCACCTTGCAAAGCGATAGTTGATCCAGTAACTTAGCCCCTCCAAAACGCAACATTCGGCCCATGAAGACGCCCACATTTTTATTTGTATCTGTGCTAACTCTTTGCACACTCACCTTTACTGCCTGTCAGTCGGGAGGGAGTGGCGGTGACTCCAGCGATGCTGAAGAAAAGCAAACAGAAGAAACCGCTTCCGAAAATGCCAACCAAGGAGAATTGGAAGGCTTGGTTCCATTGGACTTAAAACCTTATGATTTGCCCTTCACCTTGCTTATCCCCGATTCTACTACAGGTGTGCCCAAGGTGGTGAATCAAAGTTGGGGTAGTACTGAAATTCAGGTGGGTAAAAAGTACCAGTTGGAAATTGCGCTTGGAGGCGATCTCAATCTGCTGAAGTCAGATCTAAAAAACGATGATATGTATACCCATGAAGTATTGGAAGAAACGCCAACCTCCATCGTATACCGTTCCGTCATTGCTGGTTCTGGTCTCAAGCCTGAGCACCACTTTTATTCCGTTGTTACCATTAATGGAGAACAATACGAGGTAAAGGACATGAAATCAGGAGGGCCTTATGGTGAACGCTCTGCCCGTAGAATGATGGAAGCTGCCAACCAAATGGGAGCCGGTAGCTGATCAGCCTTTGCGCTCGATTTTTCTTACTGACCGAAAATACACCTCTGAATAGTCGCGTACGTCCAGTGCGTTGGTGAAGAAGTTGCGCACATCGGCGTGAATAAGCTTGTAGTTCTCCTTGTACCAAAGAACCAATACTGGAGCATCGTCGATGAGAATTTGCTCCGCTTGCATCAAGTAACCCAGGCTTTCAGAGCGGGTCTGGGCCCGCATGGCCTTTTCGAAAAGCGCATCGAATTCCGCGTTCACATACCGGGTGGAGTTTGGAAAAGAAGGTTCTTCTGTAGACGCTGGAACATGCTTACCATAAAACAGGGAAAGGAAAGACTCTGGGCTGGGGTAGTCGGCCAGCCAAGTAGTGCGAAAGATATCTCCCCGTGCAAGGCGCATATCACTGAGCTTTTGCTCAAAAGGTATAACCTCAATATCAATATGAATGCCGAGCACATCCCTTAGCTGATTTTGAATTTCAATGGCCACATTGGTGTTCTTATACCCATTGTCGTTGATTTTTAGCTCCAGGATCGGAAATCCTTCACCGTTGGGATAACCTGCTTCGGTTAGTAACTGACGGGCCTTCTCAGGGTCGTGCTGGTATCCGAATAAATGAATGGTTTCGTAGTCAGGATAAATGGGGGGTGTAATTCCGTAGTGGCCGGGTCCTTTAGCATCGCCTTTGAGAATGTCGTTGATGAGGCGTACACGATTTACCGCATAGTTAAGTGCCATACGCACTTTAGGATTTTTCAGCGTTTCTGACGTGAGGTTGAACTGGTAATAATGCGTACCCATTTCCGGTTCCCGGCTAACGATGAACTTGGGCTTGCCGGATTGAAAACTTTGCAACTCTTCCTCTACTAGCCGGGTCACAGACTCTGAAGGCAATTGGTTGATGATGTGGTAATTGCTTTCAACGATTTCGCTCAAAGTCGAATTTCGAGTGTCAGTTAGATGAATCACGATCGAGTCGAGAAAAGGCAATTGATTGCCCAAAGTATCTCTGCCGTGATAATTGGTATTGCGGTGCAAAACCAGTCGATTACCCGAAAAATCTGGAATGCTCCCCAGCATGAAAGGGCCGGTTCCGATATAGGTATCAGTTCCATAAGCCTTCACGGCCTCTCGGGGAATTATGGCGAGAGGAGTGTGCGCCAACGTATAAATAAAAGAGAAATACGGCTGTTTTAGCCGCAATTGCAAAGTGCTGTCATTGAGTACTTCAACTCCCGATAAAGCCACTTTTGGAGCCTCAGTATCTTCATTTGCCGGAAAAGAATCATGGTAATCGGTTGCTCCAACCAAATGTTCTTTGACCGTGGAGTTAAACAACAAATTCTGAGGTTGTGGAGTGCAAAGCAATTGAATAGAATAGGCTACATCCTCCGCCACCAGCTTTCTGCCTTTTCCCTTAGGGAAGCAGGAATCGTCGTGGAAATAGACATTGGGCTTCAAACGGAAGGTATAAACCGTTCCTGAGGAGTCGATTTCCCAGCTTTTCGCAACTCCGGGTCGGATGTTGAGGGTCACCGGATCGAGCCGAACCAAACCCTCATATACCTGATTGGCCAGGTGACTCGATCCAACATCGGTAATGGCAGCGGGAAATAAGGTTTGCGGGAACTGAACTTCACTCAATTGCAGGGTGCCCCCGTAAACTCTACCGCCTTTGCCTTCCTGACCAGATGTAAGAGTTGGCTGTTTAGGAGGCGTTGCTTCCCTACAGGCTACGAAAAAAATAACCATTAGGAGAATCCAACGTATAGTTCGGAAGCAGGCCAATGGTTGTGGTGGTATAAAAATCATCGAACCATAGCTTAATTGGTACACAAATATTAAAAAGATACAATTTGTCTCCCAAAGTAGCAACTTCCGACCCTTGTTGCGCATGATGGCGACTTTGGAACAAAGAATTACTCGAAAGTGAAGAAAAAAGCCCATTTTTGAGCATTCAAGGCCGATTTAAAATTTTCTGCATTAATTTTGATATGTGGATTAATGATTTTAATATTGTCAATTGCTAACTCAGGCAAAATTTTGATAGGATCTAACGCATCTCATGGCACTGTGAAAGGCCTGGCTCTCACCATAGCAATCCTTTTATTATTAGTGACTCCCGTCCTGTCGGGTACTATTATTCTCGAAGGTAATTACCAGGGAAAAAACGTCTACGTTCAAAATCCTTTTGCGGGATCAGGCGTAGGTTTTTGTGTTTATGAAGTCACCGTCAACGGAGATGTCACCACCGATGAAATCAATTCCAGTGCATTCGAAATCGATTTGAGCATTCGTCAACTCGACATCGGCCAAGCTGTAACGATTGCCATCAAGCACAAGGATGATTGTCCTCCCAGAGTTCTCAATCCGGAAGTTTTAAAGCCTAAAAGCACCTTTGAAACCATTGAAATTGAAGTAAGCTCAGACGGGGTATTGAAGTGGAAAACGAGAAATGAGAAAGGTTCTCTTCCCTACGTGATTGAGCAACGCCGTTGGAACAAGTGGATTAAAGTTGGAGAAGTAGATGGAATTGGAACTCCTGAGATCAATAGTTATTCCTTTAAAGTTACTCCCCACTCTGGAGCCAACGAATTTCGGGTAAAGCAAATTGATTACACTGGTGAACCACGGTACTCCAACCCAAATGCAGAGTATTTGTCGGATGCTACGGAGGTGACCATGTCACCGATCAAGGTAAAAGACTTCATCAACTTTTCTTCCGAAACCATGTACGAAGTATACGATGTGCATGGTAATATCGTGAAGAAAGGCTTTGGAATAAAGATCGATGCTACGAATCTTGCCAAGGGTATCTATTACGTAAGCTACGATAACAAGACGACCAAAATCATTAAAAAATAAGGGTTCATACGCCCACTAAGAAATACTCCGCAAGGGGTATTTTTTTTGCCCAAAAATTCAGGCCGCATGGAAAAGATCGAACACCTTGGCATTGCTGTCAAGAGCCTTGCAACGTCAAATTCACTTTTCGAAAAACTACTCGGAGTAGCCCCCTACAAAGAAGAGGAAGTGGCTTCAGAAGGAGTGAAAACCTCTTTTTTTCGAACAGGAGAAAGCAAAATCGAGTTGCTAGAAGCTTCAAACCCAGATAGCCCCATTGCCCGATTCATTGACAAAAAGGGAGAGGGCATACACCATATTGCCTTTGCGGTAAACGATATAAAGTCAGAAATGGCCCGCTTAAAAGCAGAAGGTTTTGTGTTGTTGAACGAAGAACCCAAGATGGGCGCTGACAACAAATGGGTGTGCTTTCTACATCCAAAATCCTCCAATGGAGTATTGGTGGAGCTGTGCCAGGATCGAGGTTGAGTAAGCTCTAACCCGGATCATTCAACTGATTGGTTCTCCCAATCAAGGAGTAGGCGAGTGGCGGTGGCCAAATCAGGACCAAAAGCTAGAATACCGTCTTCGTGTCCAGCCATCACCAAAAGACCTTGGTCTTGCCACGCTTGGTCATTGTATACCCGCCGAATTTCATTCGCCATTTCAGGTGTTCCGTAGGGCACTCTGCCACCTGTTTGCGGGAGTTGGGATAAGCCCATTTTCCACATCGTTTGCTCATGTATGTGCAAAACAGCTTTGATCGTAGGATGAAGGTCATAGAGTGTCATATGCGTCATGGTTTCACTTGAAGCGGGCAGTGGGCCAAGGCATTTGACATGGTTCTGCTCTGGCCTGGCGGCTAATACCTCGCAAAGGTGTGCTGCGGTGAGCCATGTATGATGGCCGGTTTGCGTGCCGGAGATAAAAATACGCTGCTCGGAAGTTCGCAGGCTCACATTTCCAAAACCTACCTTGTGCAGGGAGTCATAACCAATCCATCCGCGTTTAAACAAAAGGTTCCGGGTATTCAACAAGGCGTCAAGATCAGGGTGTTGAGGCGCAGGCCCCTCAATCCATTCACATTGAAATTTGGTGTAGCCCTCGTCAATCATTGGGGAAACGTTCTGGGAAAAGCCCACGCAATCCAGCTTCAGACGCCGTGCAGATTCCACGTTCAGTAATCAGACCCGTAACCAGGCGTGCCGGAGTAACATCGAAACCATAGTTCACCGCGGGACTGTCTTCGGGAGTAAGGAGCACTTTGGTGAGGCGATCACCGTCCCAGCCTTGAATCCACTTTACCTCATTGGCATCTCGGGTTTCAATTGGAATTTCACTGAGGCCGTCCTGCAACTGAAAATCGATAGAAGAAGAAGGGGCTGCCACGTAAAAAGGTACCTGGTTGTCAAAAGCCGCCAAGGCTTTGAGATAGGTGCCAATCTTGTTGGCCACATCACCGGTGGCGGTTGTTCGGTCAGTACCAACAATCACCAGATCTACCATGCCGTGTTGCATCAGGTGGCCACCTGTATTGTCCGCAATCACAGTGTGAGGCACTCCTTCCTGGCCCAATTCAAAAGCGGTGAGGCTGGCTCCTTGATTTCGAGGTCGGGTTTCATCCACCCAAACGTGCACCGGAATTCCTTTTCGGTGTGCTTTGTAAATGGGTGCTGTAGCGGTGCCCCAATCAATGGTGGCCAGCCAACCTGCGTTGCAATGCGTTAGGATGTTGATGGCCCGATTGGGATGCTGTTGTGTCAAGGCTTCAATCAATGGCAGGCCATTTTCTCCCATGGCTTCGGAGTATCCAATGTCATCGGCCTTGAGTTGTTCTGCCAATTCCAAAGCCCGCTCTGGCCAGGATGCTGGAGGCAACTTCATCAAGATGCTTTCCAACTGATCTACCGCCCAGGCCAGATTGACTGCCGTTGGCCGTGCTGAGCGAAGCTGTTGAGCTGCTAATTGAAGGTATGCTTTTGGATCGTTGTTTTGAAGGGCTTCTTTACTGGCCAGGTACATGCCAAAAGCCGCGGTAACTCCAATCAGTGGGGCGCCACGCACCACCATGTCGGCAATGGCAGTTACCACCGAAGAAGTATCAGCCAGTTGTTTTACCTCAAAACGGTGGGGTAGCAACCGTTGATCAATGACCTGAACCTTGTGGGCCTCGGAGAGCCAAATGGTGTGATAAGGTTGATGGTGGATACGCACGCTTAAAAGTATTCAGGAAAAAGGGACGAAAGTGGGCTTTCGGCAGTTAGGTGATGGGTTTGCCAACCCAAACTTTGAGCAGGGGGAAGGTTGGGTGCCGTATCGTCGATAAAAAGGGTTTCTTCGGGTATTAAACCCGCATCCGTTTGAACGGCTTGGTAAATCTCAAGATCGGGTTTGCGCATGCCAAGCTCGAAGGAATAGTATTCTTTCTCTAGCAAATGCCCCAGATTGGGGTAGCCGAAGCGCTCCTGAAGTTGCCGGTTATAGCAATCGAAATGGATGCGGTTGGTGTTGCTCAGCAGAAAAAGACGGTAGTGACCAGCCTTCTGTAGCTGTTCCAGTAGGCGGATATTGGCTTCCGGGTATTCAAGGATCAAAGAATTCCAGGCGATTTCCATCTGTTCCATACCAACATCTGCGGGCAGGTGCGACTGAAGTGTGTTGTAAAATTCTCGGGGAGAGACCCTGTCTTTTTCCAGTCCATCAAACACATCGCTTTGCTTGAATTGCGAATACAGCTGGTGAAAGTTTGAAATTCCCAATTGCTGAAAAGCCTGAACAGCCCTTTGAAAATCAATGTCGAGGATGACCCCTCCAAGGTCGAAAATCACGTTTTTGATACGAGGATCAAGCGGCATAGTGCTATAGAATTGCTATCCAAAGGTCGCAATTATCAAAAGATATATTTTGTAAAACGCGGGGCCAAAGCTACATTTGCCTCCCGTTTAAGGGCCCATAGCTCAGTTGGTTAGAGCAGCGGACTCATAATCCGTTGGTCGTGGGTTCAAGTCCCTCTGGGCCCACTAAGCCTCAAGTAATTGTATTTCAATTGTTTGGGGCTTTGTTTTTTCTGGTTAAGCCTTATGGGGAAATGGATAAAATGGTGTAGTTGCACACTTTTTTGAAATTTTGGAAGCTTATCTCCAAATTATTTCTTTCCTCAAACCCATTACAGAGTGCTCCAAGGCCCACCTTTCAGCTATTTGAGCCTAACTTAAACCAGTAGAGTCTATCGGAAGGGTGCAGAATACTCTAATGAATCGTATTGGACAAAAGTCTTCTCCCTGTGCCAAGTTTGCGTTGCTGAGTAAAATGAACTCTTGCGGAAAGTCTTCTTCCCCTCCCTCCTATATTGTTGGCTGGCAAAATTGACTCAATAAGGAACAGCCGAATCCAAAACAGGCAGCCGTAATTGATTCAAACGAATTACCTAGGTAATTCAAATGAAGGGCTGTCTCTGGGCCATGGACAGCGAAACATAATTCAGTCAGGAAACGGTTTGAGCAAGTAGGAATCTTAATTCAACACAGGAATCAGCAAAGCAACCCAAGTTCGGCCCAATGTGGATGAGAAAATTCCTGAAGAGGAAAGGCAACCACCTACCTTGGTACTGATTGTCGAACTCGGGAGTTTGCCTGGGCAGTCCCGATTGCTGTTTTCAGAACCGATTATAGGGGTAGAACACTGACCCATCAATAGCTTTAGGAAACTCTTCTGAGAATCCAAGACATCAGCTACTCCAACGAACCGCTGTCCACAAAATGCAGACAACGTATGGTTTGAAAAAAGTGAAATTTTCATTCAATGAAAAAACTGCCAACAAGGCCAGTTGTAGGTGGTCGGTCAAATTGGCAAAAGCCAAACCGTTGACTTGATTACTGATGGAGATCCAGAAAACGTCAACCGCACCGTTGATGCTTTTTTGAGGGAAGAGGCGGTACGCATGAGGCGCAAAGTGGCCCTGGAAGACATCGCCTTTTCAAACAGCATGGCCGAGGCCACAAATAAGATCATCAAATACCACTACTTGTTCCCAGCCAGATTGAAAGATGGTCAGGAACTTCGAAAACGCCTACCTGATTTTATTCATGACTTCAACGCAGTGCGGCCGAACCACCAGTTGAAAGGATTGACACCGGCCGAAGCTTAAGCTGATCAGAAGGTGGAGTCGATCGATGTGGCCAAAAAGTATCAGAAGGCCCGAGTAGAAAGGGCCATGGCCAATCGGAGCGGTCGATGCAAGGTTTGCATCGGGTAAACACAAAAGAAAAGCCAATAGGTCAAATGAAATCAATTGGCTTTTTCTATCCATTGGTTTTTTTCTGGTTCCAATATTAATATCGAAAATCTTGTTTGGGAAAACCTGATTCAAACGCTTTCAGTAGATGATTTCCCCTATTTGGGATTGATTTTTCCAGTGTTTTCTGGTGATGTGCCCGGGTGCAGCGATTCTGAGGTGAAATACCAAAACCAATTGAAACTATTAACTAGTAAAGCCTATCTGTGTGGTAAAAACAAAGTATAAGGAATGACTTATTGAATCTGAAAATTTACGTGCCAAACACAAACCCGTTTGCCTTAGCGGCCTATGTTCAATGCACCTTGGACGGCTTCCTTGAAAGAGCGGCCTACAGGAATTTCCAAGTTCCCCAAGAGAAGGAAATTGGCACCTACCGAGGTGATAGCAGATTTTCTGATAGAAAAAGACCTGTGACATTGGAGAAATTCTTCTTCCGGGAGCTGGTCCATGAATTCGCGCATGCTCGACCGCACCCGATGCTCTTTATCGTCGAGCACTACCCGGATGTAGTTCTTTTGTGCTTCCAGGTATTGAATATCGGCAATGACGATTCGAACAAACAAATCCTCACCTTTCATGAAGATGGATTCGGGATGCTTCTTTACGGGTGGTGCATTGGTTGAGGATACTGACTTGCTTAGCTGTGGGCGCGACTGAAAGTTGGTGATGGCAAGCTCAATGGCGGAATAAAGTTCATTTTCTCGAAAGGGCTTGATCAGATAAGCATATGGTTGTATCGCTACCGCATTTTGAATGGTTTGCCGATCTCCAAAGGCGGTGAGAAAGAGGAATGGGATGTCGAAATTTTCTTTGAGATAAGCGGCTAACCAGATGCCATCCTGCTCACCTTTGATGTGGATGTCTAAAATGGCAAGGTCGATTTCCTTAGTTTCAAGAAGTGCAATGGCTTCACTTGCCCTTTTGGCAAACCCCACGACTTGATAACCCATTGCTTCAAGCGCGTGCCAAAGGTTCTTGATCGTTAAAAACTCATCTTCGACGATAAGGATTTTTTGAGGGCTGTCCATGGTGTTTGATATTGTCTTTAAATGTGACGGTAAAACAAGTTCCACCGGTAGGTGATTCAGAAGTGCCTACATGACCGTCCAACTGCCAAGCCAGGCCGTCCACCAATTCTAACCCGAGCGAAGGTTTGTTGAATGCAGGGGCAGCCGTTACTCCCATCCCGTTATCGGCAACAGAAAGGGTATAGGTGAGGTGATCGAGGTGTTTTAGGGTGATGTCGATTCGTCCCTCTGTTTTGTTGGCAAATCCATATTTGTAGGCATTGGTGATGAGCTCGGTGGTGATGAGCCCCAATGGAATGGCGGTATCGATCTTGAAAAAAATATTTTGGGCTTCAATATGGATGGAAATCGCTTTGTTTTTGATGGCAAAAGCAGTTTGCAATTCCCTTGATAGGTCCTCTAAATAGGACTGGAACCCGATTTCCTTAAAGTCGTTCGTCTCATAAAGTTTTTTGTGAACGAGGGTCATCGAACTCAGCCGGTTTTGCCCGTCTATGGTGGCCTCTTTCACACTAAGGTCGTCACTACTATGGTTTTGGAACGCCAGGATATTGGAAACGATTTGGAGGTTGTTTTTCACCCGGTGGTGGATTTCTTTTAGTAGCAGCTCCTTTTCCTTCAAATTGTCCGCAATGATGCTTTTTTGAGCATCCAGCTTTTGGTTGCGTTTCAGGAGCTGGACGTAGTAATACACCAAGAGCGCCAGCAAGAGTGTGATGACACTGGCAAAGATCAAAACGGTGTTGCGCTCCTGTTGGATTTGCAGCGAGCGGGCACTGGCTTCTTTCAGATTCTCCCGGAATTCTTCCTCCCGGATGCTAGTGGCCAAGGCCTTGCTCACCAACACTTCTTTAGCGGTTTTAATAGAATCGGACTTGGCGCGTGCACTCTCAATGGTGCGGTAGGCCTCCCGATAGTTTCCCATGGCAAACTGAACCGCCGATTTTTGACGCATGAGCCCAAACCAAAGTTCGAAGTTGCCCGCATCCGGAACGTACTGGATGGCACTATCCAAAGCTTGTTGCGCCAATGCGGTTTCCCCAAGTTGGAGGTAACAATGGGTGAGGTTGAGCCAGGCGGTTCCCACATTGTTGAGGTCGCCATAGGACAGGCTGCCTTTGATGTTTTGTTTAATCAGAGGGACTGCATTTTGGAAGTCCCCGTTTTTCATTTCGATTCTTGCCTTGCTACCTGAAATAATTCCCTTGAAATAGGCTGGATAGCGGGAGGTAAGGTGAGGTGGGTTCCGTTTTTCAAACTGATTGAACTGGGAGAGTGCATAATCAAAATACCACCCAGCGCTATCGATTTGGTTGAGCCTTAAAAAATAAAGGCCGATGTTGTTGTAGTGAGACGCCCCATTATGTTCGGTTTTTTCTATGGGGTAGGTGTCGAGATGTCTTTTTTCGTATTCAATCGCCTTTTGATATTCGCGAATTTTGTAGTGAATAGAAGCGAGTTCTCCCCACTTGATAATCAACGATTCTTGGTCCAACCGCTCGGCTAGTTTGTGGCTGAGTACTAAAAATTCCAGGGCCTTGCTGTGCATGCCCAGCTCTGAATAGCAAAAGTTGTATCCACGCGCGAGGTGAAGCGAGTCGAGTGGTAAAATGTTTTCAATGCGATAGGCGCGGTTGAGTTCGTTCAAATACTCAATGAAATGGCGCTTGGTTTGAGAAATATGAGCCCGGGATAGCCGGAGGTCCATCAAGGTACGGTAGCCTACTGATTCGCCTTTGCGCAACAAGGTGTTGATGGAGTGCTCGTGCTGAAGTAGGGTGTCCATGCGGTCAAGCTTTCGACAACAGCGAAAGAGTTGACTGAAATTGGAAAGGGAATCGGCAGCTGTGACAGAAGCCTTAAAATTTCGGTTGAGAGCTATAATATCACAGGATGACTCTGCGGGGTTAGCCAGCGAAAAGCAAGGAACCCAAAAGGCGAAAAGGGGCATCCAGATCACAGACCAACTCAGGGAAGGGGTGCTTTTCTTGAAAGCGCTTCCGGGGCCGAAAAAGAAGAAAAAAGCAAGTGGTTTCAACCGGTTATTCTAATTATGCATTAATGGTCGAAGGAGGTCTCTGAACTCAGGGATAGAATTAGTAAATCCAGCGCATCTTCGACCGAATTTAGGGACGGACAACCAAATTTAGGGACGAAGAGCGTAGAATCCGAAAATAGAAACAGAGGTGAACCCATCAATATGCTTGTTCCCTCGCGCGCTCCTTTTTATTCTTCGCTCCGTTTTTTCCACACCCTGCAGAGTCTAAAGGTAGTAAGGGAATAATACTCCTCTTGCTCATTACCTATGCCCCACCCATAGCGGATCCGAAATGTAAGGGGATTGGTTTTCAAATATCGGATTTCGACTGCTTAACCCTCCGGTAGGTTACTTTCTTCGCGTTCTCCTACTCGCACCTTTACCCGGTTGTTCGTCCCTGTTTACTGTTGTCCGTCCCTGCGATGACTCTACACTAAGAATAAGGTTTTTTCTTTGGTATAAGTGTTTGGATGGTGTGATTGGGGGACACTTTCTTAAACTTTTGAATCGACGGGTCACAAGTGACTAGATAAAGGTGAATTTTTCACCAAGGGTACTGGTATGACATTTTGTAACAGACACTCCAAACCAATTGGCCTGGCTCTTTTGCCGTGGGGAAAGCAATTGGGACTGTTTTTCGTTAGCTGCTTTTTCTTCGTTGGGCCGTTGGTTTCTACGGTGCAGGCCCAACAAGCCTCCGACTTCGAAAACCTGGAAGACCTGGGAGAAAAGGGCTTTTTCAAAAATTATATCATCGATAAACTCAAAGCGGAATGGGGGGCGGTGAAATCGGGCACTCCATTGAGTCTTTCCGGCGGGATTGGGGTAAACATGCGCAGCTACAACGCTTGGGGAGTAGAAGACCGGCAGGCGCCTTTTTTCTATACGGTCAACGCCAATGCCACCGCCTCTTACTTTAAAATTCAGATTCCCTTTTCGCTGGTCTTGAGCTCACAGGGTACCTCGCAAAATTACCCAACGGTGGATGCACTTTATCAACCTTTTGTTTCGCTTTGGGAGCAATACACGGGTCGGGTTTCGGGTGCGCAGGAATCGTATGCCCGTTTTGGCATGAGTCCTTTTTATAAGAGTGTAAAGGTGCACCTCGGCCACCGGTCCATGAATTTTTCGCCCCTCACCATGGCCAATACCAACTTTTTTGGGGTTGGAACGGAGATCACGGTAAAAAAGAAAATCCGATTGGTGGGCCTTTATGGTCGCTTTGCCGATGCCGTACCCCGCGATTTATCCCTGACTACGCCCAATCCGATTGTGTACGAGCGGATCGGGCAGGGCGCTAAAGTAGGGTATGGCGATGAAGGCAACTTTGTAGACTTAATATGGTTCACTGCCCGCGACAATGCCAACTCGGTAACGCTTCTGGCCAACGACACCACCGAGCAAAACGTAAGCCCCGAGGAAAGCCTTGTGTGGGGCATCAACACGCAGTACCAATACAACAAAATTACCTTTAAGTTTGAAGGCGCTTCCAGCGCCCACTCGCCCAATACCTTTGACCCAGAGGGTGGAAACAGCCCCGCTTTGTATTCCGGTTTTCTCTACAACCGCCGGGTGACGACCAACTACAAAACCGCGGTGGATGGTTCGGTTTCGCTGGAGTTGGGCCGATGGGTGCCCAGTGTACAGTACAAACGCATTGACCCGGGTTACCGCTCGTTGGGCACCTTTTTCTTCAACGATGACTTGGAAAACATCAACGTAGGGTTAGCCAGCTCCTTGTTGGATAACAAGCTACAGGCTCAGGGTGCTTTAGGTGTGCAAAACAACAACCTCGACCAAACCAAAGAGGCCCGAACCAGTCGAACCATTGGTTCGCTGAATGCCAACCTTACGCTGGGCAAGGTGAATGTAGGGCTCAACTATTCCAACTTTACTTCAAGTATTGACTATGTGTTGAACGAGGCGCTCGATTCTCTCAATGCCGTGGTCGTTACCGAAGACGCAGGGGCAAATGTGAGCTACACCACCAGCATTGCCAAAGACACCAATGCCTACCAATTGGCTTTTAATTACTCGGCCAATTTGCAAATGGTCAATGACGATGTGGAAGACCCGCTGAGTTCGGCGGCTTCCGAAATGTTGGTGATCAATGCTTCCCACAGCCTGGCAACGCCTCAGCAGTGGCGCTACACCTTGCGCTTTAACTACAACACCAACGAATTGGCCAATACCGTTACCCAGCGCTACGGAGCTGGGGGAGGGGTGGCCAAATCCTTTCTCGATGGCCAGTTGGTGACCGGCATAGACCTCAATTACTTCCTCAACCGGGCGGGAGACACCCAAAACAATACCCTGAACGGCTCCCTGAAAATCAACTACGTGCTGAAAGAGAAGCACAATTTCAGCCTTGCCACTTCCCTGGTGAATCAAACCGAACTGGCCGCTGTAGAGTCGGCTCCCAGCTTTTCGGAACTGATTACCACAGTGGGCTATAACTACCGGTTTTCGGTGGCCAGAAAGAAGAAAGAAGACAAGAAAGCAGATTAGTAAAAGCGAAGCAGGCACCACATAATATGGCTTTGAAAAGAATTTTGAACCGGGTTTTCCCAGTAGCATGGGTCATTCTTTTGTTGAGCAGCAGCGCATGGGGACAACAGGTCTTCCCGGTAAAGGGAAGCGGTAACCTCATCCCTCCCCATTCCCTCAGTTTATCGGCCTACGCCGTGGAGCGAGCGAACGACATTCAGCTCAACCTTACCCTCGACGATCCAGTAGAGCTTTCGCGACAAGTGACGTTGCGGCTTTCGGTCCAAAACAACGGTATTGAGGTGCTGCGCACCAACCCCAACTTCGCGCCCCCGCCGATCACCCTTTTCCAGTTTCAAACCCTTACCCTCAGCGGGGCCGACCTCGCACCGTATTTCGATCCCGCTAACCTCACTGGTGTGCAGGGCAATTCCAATTCTCAGGAATTACCCGAGGGGCTTAACAGCATTTGTTTTGAGGTGGTTGATCTGGAGCGCAACAAAGTGATTTCCAACAATATTTGCTTGTTGGGAAATTTTCGGTACAACCAACCTCCCTTGCCGCAAGTGCCGGCTTGTGGCGATGTGGTGCAATTTCAGGAAACGCAGAATTACCTGTTCAACTGGCAGCCCTTGCACTTAGGGTCGGGCAATTCGCCTACGCTGGTCAATTATGAGTTTGAGCTGGTGCAACTGCCTACCAATGTGACCGATCCCAACGACCAGTTTGACTTTGCCCTGCCGATTTATAACACCGTAACGGCTTCGCCAAGCTTGTTGTATACTGCAGCCGAACCCCAATTGGAGGTGGGTAAGAACTACGCCTGGCGCGTGCGCGCCTTCGATCCCACCATTTCCAACCTTTTTCTCAACGAGGGTAAATCACTGGTGTGTCCCTTTTCCCTCAGCAACAACCCTTCGCAGCAAAACACCACCAACAACTATAGCTGTACCACTTTTATGGTGGATTTTGGGCCGGTAAAAAGTGGGAAATCCGATGGCACCATCCTTACCGGTGATTTGGTAGACCTGGGCTTTTTTGAAATGGAAGTCCTGCAAATTAACGGGCAAGGCAATGGCTATTCCGGCGAGGGGCTGGTGGCCGTTCCTTTCTTGAACACCAACGTGAAAGTGGAGTTCAAAAACCTCCGCATCAACTCAGAGAATCGGGTGTATGCGGCCGAAAGTGTAGTGGCCATCAACGAATTAACTGCCACCAACTACACGAACTTGGAGGTGCAAACCCAGGAATGGTCCAGCCTGTTTGGCCCTGCGTTTACTGATGCGCTGGATCAATTTCGAACCAGCAGCAGCGGAGCTACCCACTTGGCCGCCAACAACAACATCAGCGATAAAACCCCAATTGGGCTGCCCTTGTATTTTGGCACCAATACCCAGCCGGTGGTGGTGACCCAAATGCGGTTCACGCCCCGCCAGGCCAAATTTGATTTATTGACCTATGTTCCAGGCTCCAATTCCGACCTGGCGTACTTCGGTTCGGGGGTAGCCGCTACGCCCGGCGGATTGGTGACCGATGCTCAGTTGGCCCTCATTGCCGAGCAAACGGTACAAACCACTTCGGGCAAGTCGTTTGTGTTGAGCGATTACCAATCTTCCAACGCCAGCCTGATCGGAGTCGATTGTCAAGGCGTATTGGCCAACGAGTGGGGCGGTTCGTACCAATTGCCGCATCCCAAATTTCAAAACACCGGCCAGGAAGAAGCGGTGGTACCCTTTACGGGCAAGGTCAACGATTTGGATCAACTGGTGGCGGAGACTCGCGGTTATGAGGTGATTTCTACAGCCTATAGCGGAGTGCTTTTCACCGCGAAAAAAGGCCTGCTTGACCTTTCATCCACTTCCAACAGCCCCGACCAAACGTTTCCGGCCTTTTACACCGGCGATCAATCCAAGCAATTTCAAGGAGTAAGCAGTGCCTCCGGCACGATGGTCATGTCCAAAAAATGGGACATCCTGGGCAAGCAGCGCTCCATTGTGCTGAAAAACGGGGCGTTTTTGATTCACGAGGAAGACCTCTACGCTGAATTTTCCGGAACCAATCTGCTGAAACTGAAAGAGGGCACCATTGCCGATTGGCACTACAGTGTGAAAACCATGGATGTGCGCCTCGCTCCAAATGACGAGGAGATTAGCATTTCCGGGGAAACGGCAATCCCGCCCTTTGCCGATCCGCTCGACTACCGAGGCATTTTCGAAACCCAGGGGCAAAACCTGCGGGTCAACAGCGAAATTACTTCGCTGAACCAAGCGCTTGAAATCGACTTTCTGCAAGCCACCCTGGCGCTGGACAGTTCTTCTACGCTGGAATTTGCAACCAGCCAAATCGGCAACGAGAGTCTTTTGATGGCCAATGCGGTGTTGAACGGGCAACTGTCGATGGACTTGGCGGCCTCCACGGTAGAAGGTAAGCTCGAAGCCGATGCGGTGACCAACCTTAAAGCGGTGCTGGGAACCGACAACCTGCAAATTCAAATCGATACCTTGGGCATTGAAGGGTTGACCATCGATCCCTTTGCTGCCCTGGAAAAACGGTATTCCATTGGACGCATCACCCCCAACCGTAGCATCACCATTGGAGGGGAAGAGGTGGATCTCAGTGAGTTCACGTTGCAGTATGCCGAATCCAACGATTCTACCACCTTGACCTTTTCGCTGAAACTGGCGAAAGGCGTCAACAACATCTACCTTGATTTTATTGGACTGGCGGATTCTAAAGGCAAATACGAGCTTGAAAACATCAATATGCGCGTGGCGCGGGCCAATTGCGATTGCAACAATGTCCTGGATGCTTCTACCGGATATTTTCCGCACCGCGAGGATGGATACGACCTGATGGCCAGTGCCGACCCCAAAGCTCCGTTTCCGTCGGCTAACTTCCCGGTGTCCAACAATGTATTGCGACTCACCCTTTCCGACAGCTATTCGGCCCACATCAACATGCAGGGCAACCACGCCAAAGGCAAAAGCACTTTCTCCACCTCACGCAACGAGCTGGATGCGAACGATGCGAAAAACAACGACCTCTCGGTGGCGCACGACCTTCCGCTAAACCTTACGCCCTACCTCGACGATATTTTTACTGGCTTTAGTATGCTGCCCAATGCCCAATTGTATTTGGAAGGGCTGGAAGTAGTGGGCAGCGAAACCAAGATGAAATTGCGCCTGCTGGTTCCCGAATCGGTGCTTTCGCCTCCCAATGAAGGTCCGTGGTTTCAGTTTGTGGCGGAGGATGTGCTTTCCAAACCCTACGCGCTTGGGCTGGACAATAAAGACAACCAGGGCAACATTCAAGGCGTCCGCTTTTTCCTTGAAAACGGCTCTTCCAACACGTATGGAGAATACAATTTCCGATACCAGTTGCTGGAAGAGTACTCCATGGAGGAAGGCGAAGGCAGCTACGTTCATTTCACCTGTGGCGGCTTTCAGCAGTTTCATGTCAAGGGCCGTTACGAAGTGCCCAGTGATGGTTTGCAATTGCTGTATGCCGTAGACCCCGCCGATTCGTCGGCTACGGATGCACTGGTATTTGACTTTTTGATCGAGGGGAACAACCTCACCAGCTTTGTAGCTCCGCTCCTCGATCACGGTTCGGTAGACAGCGGGGTGCTTACCGGAAAACAGTTTGCCACCACCACCGATGCTGCCCAGTATTTCGAAATGATGGGCGCCTACATCGATACCGATCCTTACAACAATGCGGAGGGTCACGAAGCGACCAAGAGTTTTAAGGGCCTCTATTTCGATCAGTTGGATGTGGTTTTTCGGGGCTTTACCTACGACAGCCTGAACCTGCAAGGCACCAACGTGGACGCTGGAAATTTCGCCAGCGACAACGGAGAACTGATTGTTCCGGCCCGCGACTTTGCCTTCACGCCCGGACAGGGATTAAGTGGTTCCTTTTTGATCGAAATGTCCGACCCCCAAGCGCCTTTTCTTACCGGAGAATTGGGTGGGTGGACCTATGCCATGACCCGCCTGGAGTACGAATTGGATAAGAACGTGATCAAGAAACGGGTGATTACCGGTGGCATCAACATTCCCATCATTCAAGATGAGTTGACCCCTTTCACGGCCAACATCACCTACGATGCTAAATACAAGGTGCCCAATGCGAACCTGAACGTTAAGGTGTCGGACGCCTTTCAATTGCACCCCTTGTCCATCATGAGTGTAGAGGTAGATGGGGAAAGGATCACCGGAGCCAACCTGATGTTTGACATCGGCGACCCCTTCACTGGCGAATCGCCTTCTAACATCGTGCTCAACTGGATTATTTCTCCTAACTACAATGGCTTTTTGCCCTACGCCAAATTGAATGGAGCGCTGTCCATTGCCGCTCCTTCTGCTCCCGACGGCACCTCGGGCGGCTTGAGTCCAGCGCTATCCATTGCCCGCTTGCCCTTTCAGGATTGGGAGATCAACAACCCGAAAAACGAGAAATGCGCCAATGTGGATGCCTCCAAACTCAAAGGCATTCGCAGCATGAACATCGGTGCCTTCAGCTTTGGGACAGATGCTTCCGAAGATGGGGTAGGGGACTACCCTTTCCAAATCAGTGATGTGAAATTTGCCTGCGTGCCGCCCGCCAAACCCAATGATCCACTGCAATACAAGTTGGATTTAACCGCCTCCGTTAACTTGGCGGGAGAGTCTTTTTTTGGAGGTGGAGACGATGAAGGAGATGACAATTCAACAACCGCCTCTGGAAATAGCTCCGGAAGTGCTTCCGGCAGCAATACCTCCTCCGGCAGCAATTCGGGAACCGGTGCCACCGCTGGGGATAAGGAAAGCAACTTAGAAACCGCCAGCCTTTCGGGTGAAGTCAGCTTATCCATCTTGTTTGATAGCAAGGTGAACGATGCGGGAGACGGGTACGACCTCGATTACGACAAAATTCAGCTCAACAAACTGAAAGTCGAAGGCGAGTTTGCTGCGGTGAAACTGAAAGGTTCTCTGCTGTTTTTCAGAGGAGATAGCGTGGGGGGCGATGCGACCCGTGGGTAGTTCAACATTGTGATTGGAGGAGATGGAGTGCCGGATGATCCTAACGGTGGCAGCAAGTCCGCCACCAGTATGGGTGGTTCCAAAGCCATGGGTTTTTCGTTGGAGGCCATCGCCATGTTTGGCAACACCAAATACAAATCCAAAAAGGAGCAGTACAGCAATGCCTACCGCTACTTCATGGTCGATTTCCTGGGCGTGGCGGAACAGGGGATTCCACTTTCCCCCTTGCCCGTTTCTGTCAATGGATTAGGGGGAGGTTTGTACTACAACGTAACGGCCGCTAACAAAGAATTGCACGCCACTGCCTTTGGTAAACCAGGGGCTTCCACCTTTGGGGAGGGCGCAGAACCGCTCGAAGTGGATTTGGCCGAACTCTACAATAACCGTAACCAAGGCGATAATACCACCACCAGCACTTCCAACACCACGACTAACCCACCGATAGGCGGAGGTGCGGGAGCCGCCGGGGCCGCCGGATCTTCCAAGAACCGTGGGAACAACCGGAATACCACCGAAAACGGAAATAACAGTAATTCCAGCGATGGAGACGATGACGATGGAGACGATGACAGTGACGACCCCGACCCTGCCGATGAGGCGGCCATGTCGTTGCGCTCGGGCTATGAATACACCCCCAGCCGAGGAACGATAGGCTTGTACATGTCCACCGTATTGGCGCTTACCCCACAACCACTCGTTGTGGCTGAGCCTTCCGTTGGGGTGGAGATTGTGGCCAACAACAACAATGGAGGCATTGGCATTCGGAAAGTCACCCTTTCGGGAAATGCCTACTTGAAACCGCCAAGCGTAATCGACCGGGCCGATGCCGAGTTCACCGGTGTTTTGAACTCAGAAGTCGACTTCGTAAACAACTACTTCAACGCTTCGGTCTCGGTAACTTCCAACACCGAACTCCTGACCATTAATGAGGGTGAAATCAGCTTTCATGCCCAGTTTGGAACACCGGCTGAAGCCTCTCAATTCAAGGCAGGCGAGTGGCGCGTCAAAATTGGAAGTCCTCAACAGCCGATGGGTGGAACCTTCCCGATACCTGCTACAGGCAACGCGGTGAGTTTGAGTGTAAATGCCTATTTGCAAACGGGCCACCACATTGATAACATTCTGCCGATTGATCAGGTAGTGCCCGGCTGGGATGCCGGTGCACCCTCCGATTTTGGTAAGCGCAAATCGGGCATGTCGAGCGGAAAAGGACTGATTCTGGGCGCCTCCTTTGGTATTCCTGAAACGCAATACTCCTTCGCCATCTTTTATGCCTCTATCTACGCCAAGATGGGTTTTGACCTTTCGATTAAGCAATACGAAGGGCTGATTGATTGTGACGGAGACGGCAGGGCAGAACCTTTTGGAATTGATAATTGGTATGCCAAAGGTCGGTTGTACGCAGCTGCCGGAGCCGACATCGGAATGCAAGTCAACCTAAACATTGGTTTGGTGAAGATCGAAAAGAAGGTCTCGATTTTTGATGCGGCTGCGCTGGTGAACCTCAAGTTTGAAATGCCCAACCCGTCCTATTTCGCGGGCAACATCCGGGGGCGCTTCTCGGTTATGGGGGGCGTTGTAAGCGGGAAATTCAACTTTAAATGGGAAGCGGGTGAACGGTGTGCCGGAATGTTGACCAACTCTCCGGTGGGCGACATAGAAGTGATTTCGGAGACCTTTCCCGAAAACCAAGAACAGGCTCCTGTTTATGTGGTGCCCAGTGTTGCCTTTGATATCCCCGTCAACATTCCCATCAGTGTGATGGATGAAAAGGGGAAAACTGAAAGTTGGACCCCCAGGTTGTCCCACTTTTTGATTCAGGAATATAATCCACAGGCCGAAGTGGATTGGTCAAAGCACGATCAGCAAGATAAATACTGGGTCAGTTTGCCGTACAGCTTTACGGCTGCTCCCAATGGCTTGTCGGCTAAAATCAACATCGATCAGTTTCTGGCGCCCAACACCCGGGGCAAATACCGTTTGTACGCCCAGGTCGATTGGTACCGGGATAACCGTACGCAATCTGAGGGAGCAGAGGTAAAGCGCATTCCCTTCAAAACCGGAGAAGGAATTTCCAACATTGTGCAAGAGATTGTGCAGGTGCAAGCTCCAGGCCACCTGCAGCGCTACTGGCACAAGGGCTATGCAGAACCCAAGATTGTACTCACCCACGACATGGGCGAACAAGATGTGTTCCGGCGTTCAGAAACCATTGAGGAAGGCGAAGACGAAGGACTGGAAATTGAATACGACTACAAAGTAAAGCTCACCCCGGTGGCTAATCCGGAGCAGGCTCTTTTCCTGCCCATCGACGAGTACCCGAAAGCTACCAACTACGAGCAAGAGGTGATCCGCTACAAAAACGTAGGGCAATTCGAGATTCCTTATGTATCGATGGAAGCCCGGTCGGGTAAAGAAATTCGCTTTGTTTCGATGAACGAACGCGACCTGGATAAAGGGGCCATCTATGCGTTGCAAGTCATCCGCGAGCCCACCAACCTCGATGGCGCCAGTGATGCGGTGGTGCAACAATCGGAAAATGTGTACACCGTAGACGCCAACGGCAACCCCACCAATGAGGTAGCCTACGTCAAGCAAATCACCAGCCTGGGAGAAAGCGCGAAAGCCGGCAACCTCAAGTTGAAGTACACCGAGATTATTTACACCACGCATTTTGGGGTAAGTCGGTACGAATCCCTGGCCGACAAATGGGAGAGCGTTACCGTTACCGGGCATTCCCAGCCCGTAACCCCCGATGCCAGCTATAATTATGTGCGCACGCCCAATCCCAACAACGACCCGGAGCGAGTAGCCAATTTGTATCACAAAGGATCGCCGACCAGCAGTACGTTCCACTTTATTGAAGGAAACCTGGAAGGGTTTGATCAATACGATGTGGTTCGCCTCAATAAAAACCTGCAATTCGATGCAGACATCCATCCCAATGAACTCTTTCTCTATGGCAACCTCTACATGGAGCACATTCAGGAAGAGCACCGCAAAGTGGGTAAATTGAAAAACCCGAATACCCCGGTATTTTTAACGTGGCCAAACAAAACCCCAACCGACCCCAAATACGGCAGCACCGAGTGGGGCAGTGAGCTGGTATACAATAATGAGTCATTGGGGTATAATAATAGTCGTTGGCTGGATGTGCCTCCCGCAGATTGGACTCATTTGAACATTGGGGATAACACCAAACAGTGTTGGGGAAATGCGGTTGGTATTTACACGTTCGAACTCTTTTATCGCGAAGCCTATCACAGTTCCAGTAAATCCGTGGCAGGGGAAGCGAATAATACGGATGAAGGAACCGCCTATGCCTTCTTGTCTGATTTTTTCAAACCCCACTGGTATTGGGAGCTAGATTATGCCTACGAGATCAAGCAAGTGGCCGACCACCACAATTTGCTTTCCGAGCAGGAAATAGCGTCCGGCTTATTGGAAGACCGTATCGTAAGCCAGCCGGAAATGCGGCTTAAATCGGCTCAGCAGGCCACTTTGTTGTTGCGAAACTCGCGCAACCAGGTGATTGACATGCAGGCCAAAACGCTACAAGCCCCCGCTTGGTTTGGCGTAAACAAGCATATTGACCGGTTTAAGGATTTTACCTTTGTTGTCAACCCTAAGTGGGAACCTGTACACCAACGGATCGTTCGTTTTACTCACGGTGGTTCGTCCAACAATACTGTTTGGATGGGGGAGACCGCCCCCTGGGTGGAAAACATGGAGCTTCGGCTGAAGTTTCCCGATATCAGTACCTGGTCTGCCATGGACGAGCGGCTGACTTTGGACCAGCGCAACAACTACACCAACAAAATGCTGGTGGTGCCCGATGTGTGGGATGACGGAGACGGCACCAGCTACCCACCTCAAGGAACCGTGGTACAACCGGCTGCAGAAGCTCCCGCCATTGAAGCGGTAATTTACAAACCTGCCGTAGACCCGAACAACGAGGCCAACCTCTCCCTGGAATATCCCCGCACCTGGAACAATGGAGTGCAGGAACTCATTGTTGTGAACCAACGGGGAGAAAAAACCTACCATCAGGTGGGCCAGGAAATCTTGTTGGCCAAGGCTGAATTGGTGGACTCGGTTGAACAACGCACCGGCCAGCAATTATCGCCCAACCAGCCTTTGGTGTTGCTCACCGACAACCGCTCGGGAGAACGTGGAGCGAGTGTGGAAACAACGACCTTCACCGGCAAAGTAATCATGCGTTACGGAGACGAATATTACCTGGCCGATCCCCCTAATTCGAAACTCGAAATGACCGCCGGCAGCAACTGGACCGGTACCATCCTTTTTACCAAATACAGCAACACGAATGCGGTAGCAGCCGAAGTGGCCCGCACCGACACGATGAACGTTTCCCCGGCTACCGTCCATCAAAACATTTTTGGCAAAGTTGCCCTCACCCGCCTTTGGTTAAAAGACGACAACACCATTCGGGTCGCGCATCCTGAAAATGGCGGCCTGTACGATTATCAGGTTCCCGAAGCGGTATCGATCCATCACCCCCAAACCAACCGCCGATTGGGATTGATCTATACTCAAGGTGGCTTAGCCGACCATGAAGTAAAGGTGCAATACGGCTATCAAAACGTGCTGGCAGGAAAGGGGCAAGTGTACACCGAGGTGAAGGTGGATGAAGTGGCCGACCTAAACCTGAGCTACGGCCAAACCTTCCAGCTGGCGCTTCGAATGGCCAACGGAAAGACCGTGTATCAGACCATTGGCACCAAAGATTGGAACCGGGGGTGGATTGATGTAAACCCGGTTACGCAGGCCACAAGAAACGATTTTACCCGCTTTGACGGGTACGCCAACGTCAACTACGGAGGAGCTTTGTCGGTGGCCGAAAGCCAATTGGTAAGCGATGTAGCCGCTGGAAAATCACCGATGCCGTTGTTGTTTGCCAGCGAAGAAAACCTGCACCTGGAATATTCAACCAACCTGGATAACCCTTCCGGTGCAACCACCACACAGCCCGACATCATCAACGACAACTACAAAGCCATGGTCATCACCAATGCCGCCAATGAGCTGGTGTTGTTCCGAAGCAAGGCCATTAGCTATGCGCCCGCTTACCTCAAGGAAAACGGCACTTACGATTGGGAGCGCTTTTACCAGGATCAAAACCTGAATGCCGGGTATTATCCGGTCAATGAAAACGATTGGTCGAAAGTCAACTACGTAGGGATGCCGCTCAACGGCCAACAACTGTTGAACAAAGCCACCTATCCCGAAGTCAAGGCCTATTTAATCAAAACCGACAATTCGGTGGTCAGCAGCAAGGTCAACATGAACGCCACCAACTTTGATGGCCCCACCCACTACCGGTCGTTTACCGCTGCATCCAAAGATGCCTTGAACGAAGTGCAGGCAGCTTTTCCCAAAGCCATTTTTTCCTTGGAGCCGCAAGGTGAAATCCGCTCCGAATCCCCCTTGGGGGCAACCTTGAGCAGCGATATTCAGCACATCGCCATTCTAAGAGACGGATTGCGGGTATTTGTAGGCACCATCGGGGAAAACGGGCAGTTGGCAGGAACGCACTACCTCTACGACCGCAACGAGGCCGTGGCAGGAGGAGCCGTCAACGACCCATTGGCGCTTGGCTTTGGAAGCCGCACCAACGTAAGTTCCCTGTCGTTGGAAGCGGATGCCACCTACACGCTCTACCTCCAAACCAACACCGGAGACGTGTTTGAGCAAACCATCACCGACAACGATTGGAGCAGGCGTAGCTTCTTCGTCACCAAGCCTTCCAGCGTTACCCAAGAAATTTTCCAACCCGAAGCAGGGGAGTGGGCCTACGTAGCGTATGACCAACAAGACGAGGTCCATCGCCTTTTCTATACCGACTATGCGGGCGATTTGGTGACCCCCAATGCCGACTTGCGGCAAGTGGTGGTTAATGCCGGTGGACAGTTGGATGCGTATTATGTTTCCTTTGGTGCCCTTGAAAAGGCAAACGGAGAATTGGCCGTGAAGCCCAACCAAGAGGGCCTGCCGCTGGGCGGAATGCACCTTACCGGGGAAAGTGGGGAGCTCTACCTGGTGTATGAGCGGGTAAACAAAGTAGATATCTTTAAAATAGAACTCTCCGGTGAGGGAACGTTTACCTACGCGCAACCGGTGGCCCAAATTCCAAGTAGCCTGAATGCGCAATTGCCCATTGCTGCCCTGCAACTGCAAAAGACCTCCGGAAGCATTATTGATTTTGCCACCAACACGACCAACATCCTTTCTGGTTTGTCCCTCTGGCTCAATGAATGGGAAAGCTCAAAACCAATTGGCAACCTCATGTTGGCTGCCAACGGCATCACCAATTGGCGTTACGATTACGAAAGCAATTCGACCACTTACCCTTATAACCTGACCGGAGGAGATGTACAATTATTCAAACGTAAGGTGGTGCAGCAAAACTTGTCCACCAATGAGGAGTTGACGGCTTACCTGAGCTATCAGGATGCACAGGCGGGCAATGTACAGGGCCAAATGAGCCTCACCCCGGCGGATTGGGAGGCGGGCGTAAAGTTCATCTTCAAAGAGAATACCCCACCTCAGCAAGGCTTTGTGATGAACGACCAATTGTATAAAGCTTGGGGCTTTAGCGTGGGGAGCAACAGTGGCCAGAAGACCCACCTGTTTCAACTCAATGACAATAATTCTACCGATCAGGAAAAAACCTATGAGCTTACCGCACCCGTGCTACTGGCCAATGGCAACGACTTGCATTCGCTGTGGTTGCCCAACACCGATTTGGCCTACCACTCCGGGCAGGAACTTTCGGGCGCTATCACCACCGCTTGGACCCACATCGAGGGCAAGTGGTACACCGCCGGTCAAGTAGCCGGACAACGCTTTGCGCTAAAAGCGTCCACCACTGCTGGCCCTGGAAACCTGAGTTACCTCTTGCTCGATGCCCAAGGCTACATCTTACAAGGCGGAGCGTTCACCGACCTGGACGGAACTGATCTGGAAGGCCTTAGCCTTTCCGGCAAGCAACTGGTCGTACGCTATAAAGGCAACCTGTTCCAAGCCAACATTCAAATCAGTTCGGGTACGCGTACGGTAACCTGGACCAAAATCACCGATCCCAACGACTGGAAAAAAGGCTTTTTGCCCTATCCCCAGTTCGGTTTCCAACTGCGCAACAACCGCGCGCTGCACGTGGCCGGAAGCGGAAGTGAAGACGCTGAGCTGTATGTCTTTAAAGCCGATGGCAGCCTGAAAGCCATGTGGAGCAGTCAGTTTTCGGGTAATCCGAATGAGGTGGTGTACCAAACCTTCCCGAAGCAAGGCAGTTTGGTGGGTGTTTTGGAAACCTCCGACCAACTCGTTTTGCGCTACAACAACCAATTTGTGCAACATAGTGGAGCCGACTGGAGCAGTGATCGGTTCGCCATCAATTCCGATGCTCTTTTTTCCACCACCATCCCAAGTTCCTATGCCGCTAAAAAGGAGGTGCTGTGGGTCTACGCCCAACAAGACAAAAGCGGATTGCAGGTAGGCAACCTGCTGGTGGGAAACACCATTCAAAACCTGAAAGTGCTCGACCGGCAGGGAAGAACCGTTTACCTGTTGAAAAAGCAATCCGGCAAAGACACCTACACTGCCTGGACCTACACGTTTCAGGGTGATGAAGCCGATTATTATATCGAAAAGTCCTCTGCCGATCGGCCCTTGAATACCGCTTCCAACGGTTTTGACTACCCCATTGATCTGGCCATCCCTTACAGCGCTTGGGGCGAACTCTATGTAGAGTGCACCGAAGGCACCTACCGGGTAGCCCTGCGTAACCTGCAAGGGGGCGACCGAGCCGCAGCCGATGCGTACCCGACCAACCCAAACCCTGAACAGGACAAGTTGAAGGCCGCCAACGTGGCCGAACCCGAAGACAAAAACCTGACGGTAAGCCTTTACCTCGATACCGAAACCCATCGGGTGTATTTCCAGAATGCGCGCGAGCACATTGAAAAAGTCGCTATCGTGCGCGATGGCACCCAAGCGTGGTACTACCGGAGCCTTACCGATGGGCTCGATTACGCTTCGGACGGTACACCCTCCAAGGCTTGTACCCGCATCCCCAAAAACGGAGAAGCCTTTTCGCTGCCTGACAATGACGTGTTTGTGCTCATTCAATACCTGAACGGCAAAACCCAAACCGTAGATTTTAGCCAATCCAACTACTGGGTGCTCAAACCCAATGAAGGAGACAACTCAGCGCTGGCGCTGAACTACCCCGGAATAGATGCCGGAGAAACTGCCCTGGTGTACTTGACCGAATTCGGATTGGCTTTTTCGAGCCTCAGCAACGTGGGCAACGTGGCGGTGGAAAATGCTGCCGACAACCAACAAATCTTTTGGTCGAAGTCCAAAGAAATCACCCCGCACGAGCCAATTTTGGGCTTCCCGACTGGAGTGCAATACCAATTGTATTTTGCCCTGGACGGGATTTTGCAAGAAGCCCTAATCGATGCCAACTCCTGTGGGGCGATTTTGTACCAACCCTCCAACAAAGACCTGTCGGTGTTGAACCCGCAGGCCTCCGAAGAGCTATTGCGTCAGGTACCGGTGAGCACCGCCATCTACACCAAGCAAAATGAATTGATGGGCGGCTACATGGGTTCCACTGCGCAAGGAAGCGGCAAGCAAGTGCAATACCACCGCTTGTTGAATCCAGACGGAGGAAACTATCCGTTTACTACGCGCAACATCACCCTGCGCGACCTTACTGCTGCCGAAATAGATTTTATGAACAGTGCGGAGGTCGTGCTCACCAGCAGCAATTACGAAGACTGGCGCACCAACGACATCTTGCAAGGCGCCACCGATTACATCCAGGTAGCTGAATTGGACAATGGTGACATCATCAAGCTCTATACCGACAGCGAAGGCATTTCGCGCTACAGTGAGGCCGATGCCAGCTACTTTCCCAACCAAGTGCAACTGAGCGGCACCGATGCGAGCAATGTGGTGTGGCCTGCTAACCAAATAAAGCCGGAAAAACTGGTGGCTTACAACCACTACGGGCAGCGGATTCTGTATGCTGATGCGAAAGAAAAACATACCTACGCGAGTGCGTCCAATGGGCTCACCTACCGCGATGGCATCACCACCGCCAACACCTTGCCCACAGGAGAAACTACCTTGGTAAACGCCACCGCCTTGATTCCAGCCCAACCTGGAAGTTCTGCTTCCAATCAACGGGTAACGGTTTTTGCCGAAACGTTTGTGAACGATTTTCAACAAGATGGCCGGGTGGTGAAGGTGAAAAAGCCGGTGCTGGTCAAAGCACAACCCGGCACCACTCAAACGGTGTTTTTGTACCCTTTAACTTCGATTGACCAACGCACGGCGGCAGGGCAGAACTACACACTCGGCACCGATCCGGCATTTGTGCCCTACAAAGCCACGAAAATTCCTTGGAACGATTTGCTGGAACCTGAATCAGGAGTGGTGCTCAAAACCTTGAACGATCCAACAGCCGGATCGGTAACGCCCCAAACCTACTTGGTTTTTAACGATGGCAACGGCACCAGCAGCGCCTTTGAAGAAGTTTATGAAATCAACAACCTATCGGTGCAGGAGCGCTATGGCAAAAGTGGGACCAACCGCCTGTATACGCCCGGAACGCCTAAACCCTCGGATGCCTTCAATGGCCAATACATTGCAGTAAACCATGCTGTATCCGGTTTGGAAACCGGCAATTACAACAGCCTAATTCTGAAAAAAGGGGGCGATGATTATGTGTGGTTCAAACAAGACCATCAATTGGGCTACCATGGCGTATTGGAGCCCCTTCACGACCCCAATCGCTATTTGAAGCCCCGCTTTGACATTGAGTTACACCCTGGCCAGCGTTTGGTGTTGACTAATGCCCAGCAAAATCAGGACGAGATTGACAAGATCTTCATTTACGGAAAGAAAACCGGGTTCTATTCCTGGCAGTTGCTTGATACGAAGTTTAACGCTGGCACCAACCAAGCTACCGGAGATACCTATTTGTCCTCCAGCCTGGTGAATGACTTGCGGGGTGATTTTGTCGCCTATGAAGAACTCATGGTTGCGGTGCTGTTGAAAAATGGTCAGGGCTACACCCGGCCTTTTGTCAAGTCGCTGCCCGTGGACTCGGTGATGGGATTTAATATCTCTACCCAAAAATCGTCTGAGCCCAGGGACTTGGAGTTCACGGAGAACGAAAACGCCACCTTGGCCGTTCGGGGAGAATACCTCTATTTCCACGGCAACAGTATCGCGAACGTCGGTCAAAACCAGTTTCAAGAAGTTTTGATTAAGCGTGGAGAAACCATTGTTGCCCACTCCTTCAATAGTGTCATAGTGCTCAACCGTTTCCCCAACGATGAGCAGGAGTTTTTTCCACTTACGGTATATGTCAAAGACAATTTCGGGAACATTTACCAGCGCACTTTTAATTCCTGGGAGGCTGATGATGACTTTGTGTTAGGGATAGTAAAAGAGCGTTCCTCGGTTCAGTGGTTTTCTAATAACTATCATAATTGTGGCGCTATCAATTTATCGGTTCTTTATGGGTCGGAGACCATTGACTGGAAAGAGGGAACGAGACAAATTTCGAAATACTTCTATCCTGAGAGCTATTCGTTCCATTTTAAGTTAGATGGGGTCAACGAAGCTCAAATCTTTGAAAAAGGGAACCAGGTTATAGAAGTCTCTGTCACTGATAAGGTATTGCGGGTGCTGGGTGATGATTATCCGGTCTCCTGGTTAACCAATGGCTGGCACCATCTTGTAGTAAACCGTTATGGGAATGTGCTTCTTGATGGCATTCAGGTTTCCCTCGATCATAGGGTCAAAATTACTGGGACGGAGCAGTCGGTTGTGTTGGGCGCTGAGCAGGTATTTTTGGACAATATTCGTGTCACTGAGAATAGGTATTCCGGATCGGTTTATGGCTTAACACCAACCAGCACCGAGGTTGAGGATACGAAATTGATGTATTTCAATGCTTTTGACTCAGAAGTCCCCTTGATTGAAGAAACGTCAAAAATTGTATTGAATGTCCCTTCTTGCGGCAATTCTCCGGCCACGATTCCCAATGATGTCCCTCAATCCCCCCACGAGCAGCAGGCTAATTCCACAAACAACACTGTGTTAGATGCTACTGGGTGGACTGAAGCTTGGGGGGAACTGGTAGAGGTCTCTGGAGAGGCAAGTAATCAACCCGAATACCTCAACTCAAATTACGGCAAGGAAGAAACCATGCAGTTGTGGTTTGGTTATAAAAGTGGGGCAGAATTGAACACCCCTATCTTTAAATGGGCAGGCTCCTCTGGGCACCAGACCTTTAGTCATCGTCAGTTGCACCTCAAAGATGCTCAAACCCTGGTGATCAATGGTTCAATTGAGATAGATGTCTCTGGCATTATTCAGACCCAGGCATCTCCCGATGGCATTGTCTGGAATCACCTCACTTTAACCGGGATTACTACACGACCGGCCTATCAGCAATTTACCATGCCTCCGGAGAACTGGTGCGATTTGTACCTGAATGGACATCATGTGCAACGGTTGAATGTTAGCGTTACCCACCGCAATAGTTGGTTTTCCACTTTGCCGGGTTACAACTTTGGCCATTTGTATTATGACGACATCACCAGTTACGCGTATGCTATGTCTTTTGAGGAGGTACGCAGCAGCCTTCAAACGAAGCCGATGAATACTGCCCACTCCTACCTCGATTTTCAGGGGGTAGACCTATCCAGGGGAAGCTATCTGCCGCGCTTTCAAAAAGGAAACCGTTACACGTTTCATAGAAAGGACCGTTTCCGAAAATCAACCAGCGATTTTAACAAATCGTCATTTAGCACAGTCAATAAAGTTTATGAAGTTGAGCAAACAGCCTATCAGTTTGTAGGTACAAATCCCATCACGGTCGATGATGCAGATCTTCGCTATTCCGACTTTACCTGGACCGCATGGGTGAAACCAACCGGAAAGGGGAAAGTAGTTTCCTTCTCCAGTGTGGTAGAATGGGGCTTGAAGGAGCAAAATAATGCCTTGAAACCCTACTTTAAAACCAGTTCAGGGGTTGAGGTAGAAAGCACTGCTGAAGTTCAAAAAGATGCCTGGAATCACCTTGGGCTGGTGGTAAAAGAGGGTGAAATCAGCTTGTTTGTCAATGGCAATCCTGCGTCTGTAGGTATTCCTGTGGCAGGAGGAAGCACTAATCTTATCCGTTTACTTGCCGGGCAAATGATCATAGGAGGAGAGTTTGAGGCTGAAATTGATGGGTTGAGTTTTTACAACATTGGCTTCGAGCTTTCCGAAATCAGAAAAGCCTACTTCGGCGAACTACAACCACTGTCGAGCCACCTGGTTTATGACTACGATTTCAACAAAAAGGAGTTGTTCTACAAGCGGATATCTTCTGGGGAGGTAGTTCGAAGCCCACAAACAGCTTTAATAGAGCGCTTGAATGGCAAGGCCAACGGGGTCTTGAACAATCAAGTCACTATGTATAATGGACAGGAAATCCTTTCAACTTCCAGCGAGTTTTGGCCCATCTCCGACCGCCAACCCGTCACCCGCCCCGCTTCGGCAGAGGTGAGCAACTATGCGCTAAATAACACAGGTGGGCTCAGTGCCAAACTCACTATCCCGCTAGAGGGTAGTGGAACGACCAAAAGCCTTTCGTTTTGGTTGAAAACCTCCAGTTCCTGTGAAGATTTCATGGACTTGGTAGGCCGTGACCTTCTTATTGAAAACGCTGGCAGAAAAACGTGGAGTGAAGTTTTCTCTCTTGATAACGGTACCTGGCAGCACCTGGTGATGACATCGGAGAACGGAAGAGTGGTGCTTTATAAAAACGGGGTACGCTTGGAAGAGAGGGGGGCGTTCAATGCCATTTACAACGCGAAAGCCATTGAGTTTTTGGGCAACCCCAATTGCGGTGCTGAAGTGGATGAAATATCGGTTTGGGAAGGAACGCTGGAGCAGTCGCAAGTGCAGGAACTGTACCACCATGGCGTGAATGCACGGGCTGAAAACCTGATTGCCCACTTCAGTTTTGACAACGACAACAACGAAAGTGGTGCGGTGCTCAATTCCAAATTGGGCGGACCTCGGGCCACCATCAGCGGCAACTACCTCGACCTGCGGCAGCCTTCTGACCATGCCTACGATCGCGCCACCACCGTACCTCCTGCTGCGGAAGATTACGTGTATGTGGCCTCCAAGGAAGCGTCTTTGATCCCCAATGAAAACTGGAACGGTGGCAATTACCAAGTAGCCAGCATCTACGCCCAGGGGCGGACTTCGGAATTGTTGGGCCTGGGACGCAATGAAAGCCCTCAAAACGCCACTTTCGGAACCTGGCTCAAGTTAAAAGCGCTGCCGGAAGGCGATACCGAAGTGCGGGAAATCGCGCGCTGCCTCATTACGTTGTACCGGAAAGGCAACCAACTGGGTATTGGCTCCACTGCGCAGGTGAATTGGGCAGAAAAAGCGATCCCGCTGGACCGGTGGGTGTACGTGCATTTCACGTATTCCATCGCAGGTACACAACTCTACATTGATCTTCAACCCCAATTCACAACTCTGCCGAGCGTGACTTCGCTCACGGGTGATTTCCGACTCGGAATCGACTTTGAAGGCTACCTGGAAAACACCGTGGTATGGAACAGCCAGCGTTCGGAAGAACACATGTACCAAGACCTGCTGCAACAGGCTGAGGGGAGTTTTGCTACCAATCAGCCCGGGTTGATGCTGTTCTATCAATACAACATGGACAAGCTGGGAGCATGGAAGCTGACCGATACCCAAGGCCGCTACGACCTCAGGTTGTTCAACATCAACCGGCAGAAAATTTTCCTTCAAGATACTGAACCGGCAGAGGTTCCTTTACCAATGAATTAATACCCCTTGTGAAGTTTGAAAAAGCGTACCGAGAAATGAGGAATGGGATCCATAAAGCAGTAGCTACACCACGCGGTGTTTCCGGAATAAACTTACGCCAGTGGGGATTAGTGGTGTGGTTTACCCTGATGATGGCTTCCGGTAGTTGGGGGCAAGCCAACAATCCGGCCTTGTACTTTGCCGCCGAGCCGCGCGCCAAATACGTGGAGCTACCCGTAAAGGCTTACGCACAGGATTTTACCTGGGGCTGTTGGGTGAAAGCCGAACAACTGCAATCGGGCAGCAATCGGTTGATCAGCATCGTAGAACCCGGGAAAACCCTCAGCAACCTCACAGTTTTGTTGTGGTCATCGGGGAAAGTTCGCTTGTGGGCAGGCAATGTATGGGCAGGAACCGCACCTACCGCCTGCAACCTCGACCAATGGTACCAAGTGTTTTTAGTCCGCTCCGGCAACCGGCTAACGGTGTACCTGGACGGTGAGGTGGTGATTGAACACCTCTTGAGCAGCTCCCAACTTTTTCAGGGCAATCTTCGGCTGGGGGATCGTTTTACTGGCTACCTCGACGAAATTTCCTTTTGGAACAAAGCCTTGACGGTTGGCGAAATCATGGCCTTGAACTACCAATCGGTAAACCCCAACGTTCCTGGCCTGGAGGCCTACTTCGATTGTGGCGACAAATCACCGAGCCTGACCAACCAGTGGAAGATTTTTCCCCACGACAAAGCCCCCGAATGGACCGGCACTTTTGTAGACCTCAATTTTGAAACGGCCTGGAAAAACAGTGACCAGCAAGTAACGCCTTCCAGCATTACCACCAACGGCAATTATGGGTTTAAAAAAGCCACCGCTTCGGATTACCTCGCCTTGCCGGACTTTCCCTTGTCGCAGTCGGCCTTTAGTGTGGAAATGGAAGTGAATCCCAAAAGCACCGCAGACGAAAAACGACTGCTTTCGGTGAACGACCAGATTACGGTATCGGAAACGCATTTTTACGTGGAGGGAGCCGGGCAACAAGCACTGCCAGCCCTCAACCCTGATCAGCCCAACCACGTGGTGCTCACCTTTAGCAACGGTCAAGTAGTGGCCTACGTGAATGGCGTAAGGTCCAAATCGATTTCCACCAACATTAACTTGTCGCAAGGCCTCGAAAACCTGCAGGTATTGCCTACGATCGCCTCGGGCGAATTTACGGATGCGGTGGTCGATGAAATTTTGGTGTGGGACAAAGCCTTGAACCAGTTTGAAGTGGCTCAACGCCGGCGAACGGCGGCCACGGGCACCGAACCGGGGTTGCTGGCTTACTACGACTTTGAAGAAGACAACCTGCCCGCCCGCGAGATTGGCAACAGCGTATCCGCCGGGCCGGTAGCAGTGGTTGAAGGCAATTATTTTGAAACCTGGGCGGAAGTGACCAACCTAACCGCACCTACGGATGCGCTTCCCAGTGGGCAAAAAGTAGACTCCTATTTCTACCTGGGGAAATCCCGTGAAATGAGTGCTACGAACCCAACTGCCTGCGAAACACCGGCTATCATTGGCAGTATGGACCCCAAAACCGTTGACGAATTCACGCTCGAGTTTTGGTGCTGGGCCTTCTCTTTTACCGGCACAACCGAAATCCTTACTGCAGGCATTCAGGTGGAACGGGTCAACAACCAATTGCGCCTCAAAGTACAGGACGGTAACCGCACCGTAGAAACGCCACTTTGGACACCCGCCATTGGCAAAGCCTGGAACCACATTGCGGTTACCTACCAAAACAAAAAACTGCGCATCTATTTTAATGGGGTAGAGGCAGGAGCACCGATCATCATTGAGCAATTAAAACTCAATCCGGAGGTACGCATCGGCACCAGCGCTAAGCTGTGGATCGACAACCTCATCGTTTGGGAGCAAGTACGACCCAACCTCAAAGGGGATTTTTCCATCAACGAGTTAAGCGATATTTCGGTGCCGGATCAAAACGACTTGCTGGCATTTTTCGATTTCGACAACCCCGACCACCTGATCTACGACCGAAGCAAGCGCAACGGCCACCTGACCGTCCACAACTATGAACTCCTGGCTGGCGGCCCGAAAAGGAACGTAAAACCAGTTACTGCTTCCCGCACCTTCTCCGACCGAAAAAGAACCGCCTCCTATACCGTGGATAAAGGGCGTAGCAACGCTTCGCTGTGCCTGGATTTTACCGGTGACACCCGTGTGGAGTTTGAAGATTTTCAACTGAGCTCCGAAAACCTCACCATTCAGTTCATGGTGCGCCCAACGGCCCCAGATCAAAACGCATGGCTCATCAAATTTGTGAATCCTGGAAACGGTTTGGGCATTAAGCTCACCCAAGGCAAGTTGAACCTGTTGATGGGCAACCGGCAGCAGGTATTGTCTCCGGATGTCCTATCCGTAAATGAATGGCATTTGGTGACTCTGGTGTACAACAGCAACGAAAAGCGCCTCTATACCTACCTCGATGGTGAATGGATCGCCGAGCCTATAGCGGTAAGCAACCCCGCTGCCATCTCCCGCAAACTAAACGTGCCGCTGGTGATGGGAGAGGATTTTGTGGGGCAAATGGAGAATGTAGACTTCATGCCCATTGCGCTCACCCCGGTTGAAGTTGCCGATAGCAAGTACAACTGGAAAAACCATGCTTTTTCGTATCGTTTTTACTTCAATTACAGAACGTTTTTTGCCTACGAACCCAAAACAAGAACGTATGCCGACATCATTGGGTATAACCCTCAAACCCAAAGCCGAAAGCAAAGGGTAAGGGAAGCGCTCTATGAAACTACACCGGCTACCAGCGGAACCAGATTGGTATTCGATACCGAGGGAACTTATCGTTTTGCGCAACTAAGCCACCTTTCGCTAAACAAGGAACACACCACCCTGTTTTTTCTCACCAACACCCAAGCCAACGGAGCCGGTGAAATTGTGGGCATTCCCGGGGTGTTGAGTTTAACCAATACGCAGCTGTTGATCGAAGGCCACAACCCGCTGGACATTCCCGAAGTCACTGCCGGAGAAGAACAACAGGTAGCCTTGGTGTTTGACCATGGAAAAGCCACCGTTTTTGTCAATAAAAAACGGAGCCGTTCCATCGCTTTGAGCAGCCAGTTTTCGATGGAGGATGCCACTTTGCGGTTTGGAAAATCCTCGATCGGTACGGTTGACAACATCTATTTGTTTGATCGGGCGTTCAACGAAAAGGAAATCCAGCAATGGAACAAAAGCTACGTAGGCACTACCGACCCAACCCTCATTGGCTACTACAACTTTAATGGTTCCGACCTGGCTACCCGATTGGCGAATAAAAAGACCGGAACCGACTCACCCGCCATTGAATGCATCGGCGACTACCGGCAAGCGCTAAAAGCGGGCACCCGTAAGGGAGTCAGCAATGCGCTTCCCGACAATACGGCACTTTTCTCCCTTCATGCGTTTCCGGAGACCACCTTAGACCGGGACTGCCCCAACTGTGCGCCTGCCTCCATTGCACTGATCCTGAGTGATAAGGTAGAAGGCTTGACGGTGACCCAATTCCTGCGATTTACGAACCTGGAGGATGACGTGGACATTCTGGACGTTGGCGTACGGCTTTTTGTGCGCAACAAACGCTTGGGCGTTAGCGTCACCGATAACGAAGGGACCAAAGAATTGCTGGGAACGACCCAGCTAAAAACCAACACCAACTACCAGGTGGTGTTTTCCACCTACAAAAACAAGCTGGCACTGTACCTCAACAACGCCGAAGAAGGGCAGCCCGTTCCGCTGGCTACGCCTCCTCAGTTTGCCCCGGGTGTTTGGTCCATCAATCCTGCTTTTAACGGCTACATGGATGTGCTCATGATTTTTGAGGAGCCCCTATCGTTTGAGGACTTTAAAACCAATGTGGGCAAAAAGTTTTATTCCGAACTCGATCAAGCCTACAAAGACAAGGTTCTGGGAGCGTACGGCTTCAACTTTCGGGGAAGGGCCAGGTTGGAGGATTTCACGACCAACCAACACCACTTTATTTGCCAAAACGTGGATCTAAATAAGATTCACAACAGTTTTCGCTTTTCCAAAAACACCATTGTGTTGGAAGAGGAGCAAAAGCCCACCGGCGATCAGGAAGAAACGGCGATCGACCTGGGAGGTGGGTTTGTGCAGTTTGATCACTTCAAACACGGCAATACGGAGTTTACCATCGATTGCTGGATCAAAGATGGCTTCGCGAGCAAGGCCTCCATCATCGACATTGATTGCCCGGCTTACCGAGGCGGGTTGAGCTATGACCAAGGGTTTTTAACTTATGCTTTGGGCAACTACTCGGTCGCCATTGCAGAAGGAATTGTGCCCAATGCCTGGAACCACGTGACGTTCGTTTGTTCCGCCAACGCCCTCACCTTAATGGTAAACGGAAAGAAGGCGGTCAAAGCAGTGTCCAATTTCCCAACTTCTTTCACCGCAGCCGATCTGGAAGGCGTGATGAAACTTGGCGAGGGCTTTAACGGGCTCATGGATAATCTGGCAGTGTTGCCTTACGCTTTAAGCGAAAGGCAATTGGTGAGCAATTACTACAACGGCGTAAGCTTCTCGAATGCCGTTGAGCAGTATGATTTTAACCAATTTACCGAAGGCCCGAACACCAAAGTGTGGAGCACCCTTGACGAAGCGAAAGGTGACCTTTTGCAACTGGACCCTGCAACAGCCTGGGTGCCCAACGAGATCGTTTACCCAGCCACGCCGGACTACAACAGCATTACCAATTTTGCCCTTACTGGAACCGATAAGCTGGCTTACCTCGCAGTACCCCCAAGGCCCCAAAGTGCCAGCTCCGAAGTCACTATAGGGTTTGCCGTTAAATTTGAGAACGAAGCGGCACTCGAACCTCCGTTTTTGTTCTACCCAGGCCAATTGGAAGTCAAGGGAAATGCGTTTTCACTGCCTTTTTTAGGACAATCCTTTCGCATCAAAAAACTTACGGTAGGAACCTGGCACTACTGCCATCTCATCCTCCAGGATACCGAAATAATACTGTTGGTAGATGGCAAAATGGAGGGACGTGTCCCACTTCAACAGCCGGCCACTTTCACTCGCGAACAATTAAAGGCAGTGGGCGTGCAAGGCGTTTTACTGGATGACCTGATGATTTGGCACGGAGCCCAGCCGCCTTCCATTCTGGCCAATGGCCTCGACCGTCGGAACCCCGATCTTTTTGTGTACCATCACTTCAATGGAACCGATAAATTCAATGCAAGCATAGCCAACCAAAAAGTAGGAGGGGCATCCTCGCGAATGCATGGGTGGTACCCTATAGCTTGGGCCCAATCGTACGACAACAGCCCACTGGATGGGGTCAACCTGCAGCCAGCCGCACCCGCACCACCGGCCATTCCTCAACCGCCGGTGAACGTAACCCGCGAAGGACAGCTCAGCAACAATGCGCCCCGCTCCAACATCTACCTGCCCAACTACAACCTGAATGCTACCGGTGAATGTACCGTGGAAGGTTGGGTGAATTTCGCCACCACTTCTGGCCCTCAAGCCTTGATCAATGCAGAAGAAGGAAAGGCCAGTTTTGCGATCGGCTTGATCAGTCAGAAACTGCTGCTGAGCATAACTGATAACTCCGGCCAGCGCTTTGAGAAGGCCTTGACCGATAACGTGAGCGCCAACGTTTGGCACCATTATGCGGTTACCATGCGGCAGGGCGCCAAAGGCATGCACGTGAAGACCTGGTTAGACGGTGTGCCCCAAAAACACTGGTTTTCTGACAAAATCGATTTTGCCGGATTGCCCGTTTTTCAGCGTTTCGGCTTCACTACAGCCGGGCCAAAGGTCTTTTTAAAAGGCCAGTTGGACGATACCCGCATTTGGACCAAAGCCCTCACCCACAGCGAAGTGCTGCAAGCCATGCACGGCAGCACCAGCTCCAACACCGAAGGCTTGAGTATGTTTTTCAACTTTAACCAATCCGACCGGATTGATAACCTCGTTTCTTCGGGAGCATCGCTAACCCTTGACGAGCCCGACCTCATCAATCTGTTGACGGAGGGGCCAGCCATCGCTACCCGAAATGCGGCATTGGTAGCTCCCGCTACTGCCGGTTCAGCCGTTCAGTCTTACCACTTTAGTACAGCCGAGGACCGGGTGATCCTGGAACAGGTGGATTTTGCTGCCTTGAGCACCATTACCATTGAAGCCATGGTGAAACTCGACCCCAACAACAAGGACCGGACGCTCTTTTCTCTCTTTTCGGAGCACGAGGATAAGGCACTGATTGGCGGCCTCGACCAGCTCAAGGCTACCCTTCAGTTGGAAACCCCCAACGATAGCCGCAATTCGACCTATTCCAATTTGTCCACCCCCGTTCCGTTGGGCAAGTGGACCCACCTGTGCTATGTCATCAATACCTCCGGTGCTGTGCCGGTGGTGAAGGTGTACAAAAATGGCCTCTTGGAAACGGAGCAAACCCTGAGCGGGCGCAACTATTCGTTGAGTTCTCTGGGTTTAAGTAACCTCCTGATTGGTGCATACGAAAATGCTCAAGGGGATCCCAATTTTCCGCTGGTCGGCCAGATGGATTATTTCAGAATCTGGAACCGGGAATTGACGGCCAACGAACTACGGGCGAGTATTTACAACCGCCAGGCACCAGGTAATTCCAACCTGATCGCAGCCCTTGATTTTAACCAGAACAATCAGCAAACGGCTCTTTTGCACGAAAAGACCGGCACCCATGCGGTGGTGCGCCACAACCCCTTGACTTCCGGGAAATTTATCCAGGAAGGACGGAAAACCACTTACACCAGTGTCGGGTACAATCGGGTGGCGCTGCTGGACGACAAGAGCGAGGAGCGAATGGTGATTCCGGTGCTTGATTTCACCGGGGGAAAGCATTTCTCCATTGACGGATGGTTCTACTTTAACGATGCCAATTCCTGGAGCAATTTGGTGGTGTACGAAAAGGGCAACGACTACCTCAGGTTCGTCAAAAACAAAGGCAGCATCTGGATTGATATGAAATTTAACGGGAAACGAATGGGGTGGAAGAAGTTGAATTGGAATCCGATACAAGCCGGAAAGTGGATGCACCTGTGTGTGTCCCTCCGATGGTACAATTCTTCCATCAGCTATCTATACGGGTACGTTGACGGCAATCGCAAGTGGATCAAAATCAACAACTGGACGCAACCGACGTCACGGGAAATCGGTCGGCTGGAAAACGTGCTCATTGGTTGCGGAAGTAAGTCTCTGAACGGCAAGGTAGATTACCTCCGTTTTTGGGACGGCTATTTCCGGACTTCCTCTTGGGTTATTGGGTTGAAGAACAACTCCTATTTCTCGAGTTGGAAGAAGTTGAGAAAAACCGAATACCGCTTCGATGATGGAGAATACAACCCACAAGTGTGGGACCATAGTGGGAATGGCAATCATGCTTATCTCCTGAATGGAAAGGAAACCGAAATACTGATCAAACCTTGAGCGTGATGAGGGTGAACATGACGAACGGAGCAAAGAAAATAAGTTTACGCAAAGCCGCCTGCCTGGGGTTGATGGTGTTGGGCCTAATGACTTCTTTGTGTGCGCAAGACTATTTGGTGAAAGACAACACCAGTTCGGGAGTCCGCACCTTGGTTTGGATTCCGCTGGAGGTAACCGCCTGGGAGGCAGGGCTGGCTAATGGCTACCAAGTGAAGCGTTGGAAAGAAGGGGAGGGAGAGCCCTCCGCCGTGGTCATTGCTTCCGGGATACGGCCCAAAGAAGCGGCCTGGTTTGAAGGCCACCGGTTTGACCAAGGGGGCTTGGTCGAAGTGATGGGAGCTCTGTTGAGCGATAGCGCTTACACCCGACAATCGAAGAAGTTTGACGGCCCGGCCATTCGCTACAACTACCTGGTGTATGAAGCCAACCGCGATTCTAAAATTGCGCAAATCCTGGGCCTTTCATTCGTGGATTCTACCGCACAGCCTGGAACCCGTTACACCTACAAAATAACCGCCGGGGAAAAGCATGCTTCCATCACCACCTCAAAGGAGGACACTTACCGGCAAACTTCGCCCGGGGTTTCGCTTCCTGAGTTCACCTTTCCCGAAGGCCGGTCGTTGTACAGCATGGTACCCAAAAGCAACAAGCCCATCGGCAAAGTGGCAGCCGCAGCCCGAGCCTATGGCGATTCTATAGTGGTGAAATGGGCCCCCAATTCTTATGAATACTGGCAATACAGCAAGGCAGAGGGATTTGTGGTGAAAAAGTACGAAGTCGATACGCTCGATCCAGGCAATTTCACCCTGCTGGATTCCTTTGCGATCAATTCAATTCCCCAAACCGAACTGGACCCTTCTATTGAGGCCGATTCCAATGCGCTGGTGGCCGCCAACCTCCTTTATGGCGAAAACATGGACATGAGCCACCTATCTACCATCGATCAGGCGCATTTCCAGGAAAACCAGTTTACGCTCGGGCTGCTTTCGGCCAACAACTCCCTGCTTGCCGGAAAAATCCTCGGTTGGAACCTGATAGATAAAAACGTGGAAAAGGGCAAGGTGTACAACTACCTCGTTTCTACGAAAGCACCTGCTGCGTTTTATTCCACTTCCATTGTAGAAGTGAAAAACGTATATGTACCGCTGGAAGCACCTAAAGGCCTATACATCGAATCGGGCGAAAAGAAAGTGGAAGTGGTATGGGACAAGGAAGGGAATCAAAACCGGTTTTCGCTTTACGAGTTGTATCGCTCCGACGATGGCGGACAAACCTATCGCCGGTTGGGCGGCCCCATTGCCTTTTTGGAAAACGAAAAATACCCGTTTCAAGAGTACGCCAAGCGCGATTCGTTGGAAGTCAATTACCAACCCTACCACTACCGCCTGGTAGGCATTAACTCTTTTGGCGAGCGCAGTTTGCCCGCCGAGGCCATTGGTATGGGCGTTGATCTTACCCCACCCCGAAAGCCGGTGATTGTCAATGGAGCCTTGTCGCCAAGCGAAGACACCTTAAAAATCAATTGGAGCATTCCCGGAGGAGCCCCCGAAGACTTTGACCGTTTTGAAGTGGTGTTGGGCGAGCAACCTGATGGCGACTACGTGACCTTGGGCGAGTTTTCGGCCGAAACCAAGTGGCTGGATTATTATCCCGGAGCGCCCCAAAAAGCCTCTGAACGCACCTACTATTTTCGGGTCATTGCCTTCGATACGGCAGGGAACCAAAGCCTTTCAGATCCCCGGTTTGTTCACTATCCTGACCTGTTTGCTCCGGAACCACCGGAAAACCTCACCGCTTCGGTAGATGAAGAAGGTTTGGTAACGCTCACATGGGACCACAGTGCTTCCAAAGACAATCAGGGCTACTTTGTCTATTTCGCCAACGACCCCAATGCCGAGTTTTCCATCCTCAACAAGAGCATCGTGAAAGAAAACGTCTTCTACGATACCCTGGCATTGAAGACGGTGAGTGAAGAGGTGTATTACATCGTAAAAGCGCAGGATAAGAGTTTCAACAAAAGTGTGTCCTCGAACCTCTTTAAACTGAAACGCCCCGATGTGTTGCCGCCCATTGCGCCAACCCTTCGGCAATTGACCCACCGCGACACCACCCTCCACCTCACCTGGATCAAAAGCACCAGCACCGATGTGCTGAGCTACGAAATTTCGCGTAGAAAAGTGCTGGGGAAAACCCAACAGCCTTGGGTAGTGATTGATACCGTGCCGGTAACAGTCTCCGAATATTTCGACCGCTCGGTGGAACTCAACCAGCTTTACGAATACACGGTGCAAGCGAAAGACGATGCCGCCTTGCTGTCTGAATACTCCAACATTGGAAATGGCAGTGTGCCCATTGCGCCCGAACATTTGGGGGTGCCCGAGCTACAGGTCAATTACGATGCGGAAACAGGCGTTTCAAAGCTCGTTTGGTCGTACAGTATTCCTTCAAATATTCCCGAAAACCTTCGAGACGGACTTAAAATTCAGTTGTACAAAGCCTATGGGAGCAAAGCCGTGGAAGCTTGGAAAGTGATGGATTTCCACGTCACCGAATGGACGGACAGTGACCTGAAACCCGGCAGCATTGTGACCTATGGAGCCCGAGTAGTATCGAGCACCGGACTGAGTGGGGTGATGTGTCCTACGCAAGGAATCCGCACCGAATAGAAACGATGAAAAGTAGTCCAATCATCATGCAGCAGCAAGGCAAGAACAACCCTTTCGGATACGCAAAAGCGGCCATTATGGAAAGAGCGATGGAAAACAAGAAGAGGAACCTTTTTCGTAGCGCCTTGCGAATGGGCGTGTGGTTAACGTTGTGTCTGGCGCTGATGGCAGTAGGCCTGCAAGGCGCAAAGGCCGCTACGGTTTATGTTGATCTGAATGCCACCGGAGCCAACAACGGTACCTCCTGGGGAAATGCTTTCACCAACCTTTCGGATGCCATTTTTAACGCAACCTCCGGAGATGATATTTGGATAGCTACCGGCACCTATTACCCGGATCGTACCACGATTGCAGCTACTGCGGGAACGCTCAACAACCAGGCCAATACCTTCGAAATTAAAGATGGAGTAGACCTTTTTGGTGGCTTTGCCGGAACCGAAACCACCTTGGCCCAGCGCAACATCATCGCCAACCCTACCATTCTTTCGGGAGATTTAGGCGTGGCCGGAACGATTACCGACAACGCTTATCACGTGGTGACGCTGCAAGTCTTTTCCACCTTGGAAACCTTTGATGGCCTAACCATTTCCGACGGCTACGCCTTGGCGCACCCTACCCTCAATCAGCGGGGCGGAGGAGCTTTTTATCAAACAAATGTTGGGGCGGGTATTGTGCTGATGAACTGCCGGATCAATAATAATTATGGAGGGCTTAGTGGTTTTGCCTCAGGCGGAGCGATTTACATAGGGAGCGGGCTGGTAACCATGACCAGTTGTATTGTGGAAAACAATGTTGCCACCCAGTCGGGATGTATCAGTGTTGGGGCAGGAACCACTGGGTTGTTTTCCAAAAATGTCTTTCAAAACAATTCGGGAACTGTTGGTGGAGGAGCTTACCACGGAGAGAATGGAGCCGATCCGATCTTTGAAAACTGCTTGTTTGCCAACAATACCGCCACCTCAGGCGGGGCCGCGTTGGATGCTTCCGGAGCCAGCCGAATCAAAGCAGTGAATTGCACCTTTTACAATAACAAAACCAATGGAGGCGGTCCGGCTATTAACCGGTTGGATGCCTCCAATGCTTATGTCACCAATTGTATTTTTCTGAATAATGGTGCTGCTCCCATTGGGAGCCTTATTGGGAGTCCTACCTACAGTAATTTTTTTGGCGATGGAGTGGGATTGATTGCCGGTACAGGCAACCTCAATGTGGATCCCTTGTTGAACGATCCTACTCATGTGATTGGCCCCGATAGCATTTATGGCACAAACGATGATGGCCTTCGACCAAGTGGGTGTGGTTCACCGGTAGTGGATGCGGGAACGGCCACAGGCGCTCCCAGCGTAGATTTCATCAACACTGCTCGACCCATTGGTGCCGGAATTGACCTGGGCGCCTACGAAAACACCGGGGTTACCTCCGCCGAAATTGCGATTCAAGGCTTATCCACAACCATTGTCGATGGCGACAACACCCCCGATGTATCGGATAATACCCATTTTGGGAATACCTCAACCGCTTCCCCTACGGTACATACTTATACCATTCAAAACTCAGGATCGACGGCACTTTTGGTGGCCGACATTTTGAGCTCGGGGCTTAGTGGGGCCGATTTTATTGTCGGTGGAATCACCCTACCCGCTACCATTTCCGCCTCGGACAGCACCACTTTTACGGTAAGTTACAGCCCTACGGTTGCCGGTACTGATGTTGCCACCATTACCGTGTACAATAACGACTGTGATGAAGGCTTTTATGACTTTGCGGTTCAGGGGACGGCCACGGTTCCGCCACTCCAGAATGGCCTGGACATGGAACAAAACCAATACGGTAATGTCTCTGCACCGGCCAACTTGCCCATAGGAAATACACCTTATTCCATTGAATTGTGGCTCAGACCCGAATTCAACACCATCATGGGGGTGATGGCTTGGGGCGTGAACTCCGGAAACCAGGCCACCGCTATTGAAACCCGCACCAACGTCATTCGGCACTATTGGTGGGGCAACGATGTAGACATTACGGTAGGCGATATTACCGGAAGCTGGCACCATTATGCCTGTACCTATGATGGGACGGCTCGTCGAGTGTATTTCGATGGTGTTCTGGTGGCTACCAAGGTGGGGTCCTTGCGAAATGTGCCCGCAGGAACTGATTTGAAGGTAGGTTTCGGATTGGTCAGCGGTGGGTTCGATGGACAAATGGACGAATTCCGAATTTGGGATCACGCCCGTAGTTGTGCGGAGATTGAGGCTTACAAAGACATTGAACTGTCGGGAGCCGAAACCGGATTGGTGACCTATTACAATTTTAACCAGGGAACTGCCGGTGGAAACAACACCGGTGTAGATTCAATTATTGATTTGTCGCCCAACGGCTACCACGCCACGCTGCTCAACTTTACAGGACTGGATGGAAGCCAGAACGGAGGGTTGTCCTCCAACTGGATTGATGCCGCTGGAAATGGAGTAACTACCGGAATTCCCTTAACCTTCCCGGAGATTCACGTATTGGGCAACACGGTATCCATTGCTGACGGAGACCTTAGCCCGGATGTGGCCGACAATACCGATTTCGGAGCCGTAGCCTCAGCAACTAAAACGTACACCATTGCCAACGTAGGAACCGCCGACCTCACCCTTACTAATTTGGCCTCAACAGGCACCAACTCCAGTGAATTTGTAGTGGGAGGATTAACCTTCCCACTAATTCTTTCCGCCGGAGCCGACACGACCTTTACCGTGACCTTTACGGCAGCCGCAGTGGGCACCCGAACGGCTACTATTTCCATCAACAACAATGATTGCGATGAAGACCCTTATACCTTCAGCGTACAAGCCTCGCCCGCCGATGTTACTCCGCCCACGTTTACTTGCCCCACGAATTTTACCCAAAATACCGATGCCGGCTTGTGTGGTGTTAACGTAAATCTCACTGAACCTGTAGTAACCGATAATGCAGATTTGGTGCATCAAAATGCGGGCGATTATTCACTGCATTTTGAAAACTTCGATTACCTCAACCTTCCTAACCTTCCGTTCTTAAACAATGCCGCTCAATTCACTTTTGAGAGTTGGGTAAAGGCGCCTTCTACCGGCGAGGATGGTTTGTTTTCGGTTGCAGGTGATAACTTTTACTCCAGTACAAACGGTGGAAGGGTTCGCGCGCGTCTGGTTGTTGGGGGGACCCAGTTTAACGTGTCGACTTCTTGTCAACCCATCAAGTCGGATACGGCTTTCCACTTGGCCCTTGTGTTTGATGGCGCCCAGCCCACAGCTGAGGAGCGTTTAAAGATTTACGTGAATGGGAACAACTATCCCTGGTCTTTTATGTCCGGGACGGATATCCCGACTCAAATGCCCGATTTTGGCACCGGAAGCGCACAGTTGGGCTGGTCGGGCAATGGCTGTTGTTACTTCAATGATGGCTTTATGGATGACACCCGCATTTGGTCCACTGCTCGTACCCAAGCCGAGATCATCGCTGGGTTGCCTATAGAGATGAACGGCAACGAAACCGGCCTGGAGGTTTACTACGATTACAACGTGGGCACACCCGGTGGTAGTAATACTGGTTTGTCATCCATCCCTGACCAAACCGGGAACGGGTACGATGCGAGTTTGGTGAATTTTGGGCTCACCGGAACCACCGGAAATATAGTTGCTGAAAAAGTAGAACGGGGAACGGTACAGTTCAGTGGGGTAGGAGTTGACGGACCTTGTTTCTATCCAGTTGGTACCACGGCGGTCACCGCTTCTGCCAATGACCTGGCCGGGAATACGGCCACTTGTATCTACAATGTGACTGTGAACGACAACCAAAATCCAGTGCCCCATGTGAGCAACTTACCCGATACTACTGCCGAATGCCGCATCGACAGCCTGCCAGCACCAACTGCCAGTGACAACTGCAACGATACCATTATTGCTACGCACAACGCCACCCTTCCCATCACTACAATAGGAACCACGGTAGTGACCTGGAGCTACAGTGACGGAAATGGTAACATGGCTACCCAAAACCAAAACGTGATCATCACGGATGCGACCAATCCAGTGCCCGATTTATCGAGCCTGAGTGATATCACTGCCGTTTGCAGTGTCACCAGCTTGACTGCACCCACCGGAACCGACAACTGTAATGATACCATCACCGCGACCCACAACGCCAGCCTTCCAATTACCGCCCAAGGAACTACCGTGGTCGTTTGGACCTACG
>CALCCE010000267.1 GCA_937899835.1 uncultured Flavobacteriales bacterium
TTAAAATATTAATTTTTTTTTTTTTCTTCTCCCCTCCTTTTATTCTTCTTTTTTTTTTATTTCTTCCCTTAAAAATACATTTCGGTCTTGTCTTTCTTGCCCTCCCGCTTTTTTACAAATATGTAATAAGGCTTAGTGAACTGTCAGTTTCTGAACTACTGACTCTCCACCGGAGCTAACTTTTACCATATAAATGCCTGCAGCTACCTCACCAAGAGAGATATCTTGGTTTTGAGTACCGCTGATTTGACCGAGGTTCTGGAAGAACACTACCCGGCCTTGCAAGTCCATTACTTCCACTTGGAAAGTAGCAGAGCTGGCAGCATCCACCATCAAGGTGAAGTTGCCATCGGTTGGATTAGGGAACATAGAAACCAAGGTTTCGTTATTCAATTCCTGAATTCCAGTGATTGAGGTGGTTACCGTATCCAACAGCGTGTCAGATCCACAGAAGTTAGAAGCAATCAACATGACGGTGTAGGTTCCCGTTTGCGGATAAACGTGTACTGGATCACTGTCTGTTGAAGTGTTGCCATCGCCAAACATCCAAGTGAAGGAGGTGGCATTGGTAGAGCTGTTAGAGAAGCTCGTAGTCAGATAGCTGATCGAACCGCTGAATCCAGCTACAGCAGGATCCTGAGTTGTTACAGTGATTTGGTCAGAGCTCACACAGTTAAACTGGTCAGTAACCGTTACGCCATAGGTAGCAGGAGTATTTACCGAAATGGTCTGAGTAGTCTGAGCATTTGGAGTCCAGGCATAGGTACTTCCTGGAATACCTGCATCCAGCGTGAGGTTATCTCCGGTACAGATAGTAGTGTCGCCAGGTAGATCAGTTTCTACCGATTGGGTAACTACCGTAGAAGCGGTACTGGAGCATCCAAAAGCATCCATTACGTTCACCGAATAGGTGCCAGCTGCAGCAATGCTGATAGTAGCGGTGGTTTCAGAAGTAGACCAGTTGTAGGTACCATTGGCAACACCAGGGTTCAACGTGGCCGAAGCATTGGCACAAATGTTCTGCGTGGCTGGCAGCGATGCCGGAGTATTGGTTTGTACGTTCACGGTATCTGCTAAAGTTCCACAGTTGTTGGTAACATCTACAGAATAAACACCAGTGGTAGTAATCACCAGGAAGTCTGCGGTATCAGTTGTAGACCAAATGTTCTGTGCACCAGGAACACCATTCAGTGTAAGGCTGTCGCCAGCACAAAGAATAGTAGTGTCGGCACCAAGGGAGAACGCGAAAATCGAGGTAAACTCATCCGCACCAATGTCTGGAGCAGAAAGGCTACGGGTTTCGCCATCGAAATCCTCCAGAATCAAGGAGTCAAGGTCAGAACCAGTTCCATCTAAGTCACCGTTACAAACGTGCAGGTCGTTTCCAATAGGATTGTAATACAGCGGATCGACGTTAACACCGTTGAGGTCAAAACCTGAAGCCGATTGGAAATCAGACATGGTAGCCTGGTTACCGTTGAAGTAAGACAGGTTAGTACCCAAACTAAAGTGGTTGTTGTTGTCCATTTCGGTTACTGCAAACGAAGAGTTAATGTATGCTGCAGTACCAGTACCGAAGTTGGCGAAAATGTTGTTTTTGATCACATTGGCACCGCCACTCGCTACATATAATGCTTCAGCAAAGGTACTTGTACCAAAAATAGCAACACTGTTGTGAACAATATTTTGATGGCCTGAGTTGGTCAGGTAAATGCCAGTAAATCCATTGGTAGAGGTGGAATCACCCAAGGAAACGGAGTTATTCGCAACCAAACCTTTCATGGTGGCAGTACCGTCACAGCTTGAGAGGTAAACACCGAAAGTTGGTACCTGGTTGATCGATTCGATCCGGTTGCCCGTTACTTCCAAGGCGTTGTCACAGAATCCAAAATAGAAACCGTAAGAAGTGAAGTTGTAAGTAGACAAGGTGCTGAAGACGTTGTTGCGGAACTTCATGTTGTCTTGGCTCTGAGCACGTATACCATATTGGTACTGACGTGTGAAAAGGTTGTTTTCAATCACCGAACCTGATTCCAGGTTGGTGGTGGAAGAACCGTACCAGTACATACCGTAGCTACCTCCACGAATCTCATTGTCCATGAAGTGGTTGTCGTCATCGTTTCCTGTATTGGAGTAGATTACGATTTTGTTGAAGCTGGTGGTCGTGGTGGCCAGATCGCCCGAGAAAATTACTTTTTGGAACGTGTTGTGTGAAGCTCCATTGGTTACCTCCATTACCCGGGTAAAAGTAGCACCGGTTCCGCTGATGGTCATGTCCCGGAAAGTTACCCAGTCCGTTCCATCCATTTTCAGGGTGTAGTTATCGGTGGATGAAAAAGCGGCATACGTTAAGTTTACCGATGTCATATTGGTGGTATTACCCACAAATTCTACCGTATTGACGTTGTCGGCTCCAACGATTTCAATCATTTCGATTTGTTCGTTGTAGGTGCCGTCGGCAACGTTGAACACGACTGGTCCACAAACACCGACACTGTTCAAAGCAAACACCGCATCAGAGAAGGAGTTGAAGTTGACACCGCCGGTAGCCTGTCCAGCATCAATGGTATAAGTTCCATTCAAAGAAAGTGGAGGCACAACAATGGTCATGGTATCGTTAGTGTTTCCACTATCGGGCACCATGTTAGGCATGCTGGTCCAAATCGTAATAACGTCTCCTACACTGTAGGTTACGTTGGTAGCGACTACCACGTTGCTATCTACCTCACCTTGGGCCAGGCTTCCTGTCCACGATACAGTGGGTTGGGTAACTCCATTGAGAGACCAGTTGATGGTAGCCGAGTTCAAAGTATCAGTTCCGTAGCCACCAACATTAATGATCACGTTCGTGTCCAAAGCACAGGCCACAAGGGCAGGAGATACAATGGCTGCTACACCAGCATCGTTTGCTGCCGGACTCAATACTGTAACATCATAATCCTCTACCTCACCATAAGTCTGGTTGGCACAAGGATCAGTTGGAAGAGAGTTCCAGCTACAACGTACCCGCATACGGTATACTCCGCCACCTACAGTATTTGGAATGGTGATGGTCCCGGTTTGAGCAGTGGTAGTCCAGGTAGAAGAAGTCCAAACATCTTCACCGGGATCAGTAAAATCAAGGTCATTGTTCCAGTCGACCCAAATTTTTTGTCCTTGACTAAAGGTAGGCCCTGAGGTTACCGAAAAGCTAAAGGAACCACCTGCCGGAACAGTCACCGTTTGTCCTGTGATGTAGGCATAGTTACCCGGACTACAAGCAGTACCGTTGTTGGTAATGTTGGTCGTACCACCGGTGGTGGAAAAGTCGGTGATTTGATCACCAAAGGAGCAACCGTTTGAGGTGGCGGGGGTGCAGTATTGTGCAGTGACTGAGCCACTCCAAACACCAGCAATCAAAAGCCCTGCAAATTGCAGAAATCGGTTGCGGAAGTACGATGATTTAGTAAAGGTTATCTTCATACAAGAGCAATTAGATTATAAACAGAATTATCTATTGATTAAAATTAAAGCAGTCTAAAATAGGAAATTAATGATTACGTCTACCGGGTTGATAAGCATAGAATTTTGTTACAAGCTTGTACTCGTAAAAGCCTGTTGAACAGGGCAAAAAAAAGGCGGCCCACTCGGGCCGCCTTCTAAAAAAGTAAGTTCTAAAATCGACTACTCGACAACCAACTTTCGAATCACACTGCCAGAAGCAGTTTCCACTTTCAAGAAGTAGACGCCTGCACCTTGCTCAGCCAGAGAAAGGTCACGGCGTACCGAACCTGAATTGGTTAAGATGTTTTCAAAAGCAACCACACGGCCATCAATGGCGGTGATGGTGTAGGTAACAGAGTTTCCGGAAACGTTCTCCATCTCCAAAGTGAATTCACCTTGGCTTGGGTTAGGATATACTGCCATGGTACCTTCACTCAATACTTGCGAGATGCCTACAACAGAAGTGTTGATGGTGTCGAAGAGGGAATCGGTACCACACATGTTGGACACCACTTGCAAAGCAACGAAAGTTCCTTGTTGTGGGTAAATGTGTACTGGGTTATCCAAAGTAGACGATTGACCATCACCAAAGAACCATTGAGTCGTTCCACCCACCGATGAATTGGTGAATTGAGCGGTGAGGAAAGCCACCGTCGTGGAGAAGCCAGCTACTGGCGCATCCAAAGTAGTCAATACCATTTGATCGGTACTTACACAGTTGAACTGGTCAGTTACCGTTACACCATAGGTTCCAGAACTGTTTACCGTTACGGTTTGTCCGGTTTGACCACCAGGAGTCCAGGCATAAGTGCTGCCAGGAAGACCGGCATCCAATACCAATTGATCACCAGTACAAATCATGGTGTCATTCTGAATGTCGGTATCAACTGACTGGGTAATGATGGTGCTGTCCATAGAGGTACAACCAAATTGATCGACAACCATTACCGAATACACACCAGGACCGCTCACAGTAATACTTTGAGTAGTTTCTGAGGTAGACCAGTTGTAGGTACTGTTGGTGAGTACCGCATCCAGGGTAGTGGATTGGTTGGCACAAATGTTAGCAGTAGCAGGAAGCGATACCGCGGTATTCATCACAGTGTTGATGGTATCCGTCGAAGTACCACAGTTGTTGGTTACATCAACCGACCATGTGCCTACAGAAGATACGTCCAAGGTTACAGTTGAATCCAAAGTGCTCCAAATGTTTTGAGCACCAGGCACACCCACAAGCGTAAGGGTATCACCCATACAAATAGTAGTAGTGTCTGCTCCGAGCGAAAAGCCAGTGATTGAAGTAAACTCATCTGCTCCAATATCAGGAGAAGAAGTGGTACGCATTTCGCCATCAAAGTCCATCAATACCAGTGGGCTGATGTCAGCTCCTGTATTGTCCAGGGTATCGTTACAAATGTGCAGATCGTTGGCCTGATAATCATAGTACTGTGGATCGGTCTCGTAACTGTTGAGGTCGAAACCTGAAGCAGCTTGCCAATCGGATAGTGTAGCCTGGTTACCATTGAAGAAACCAACATTGCTGCCGTTGGTGTAGAAGGCGTTATTGTCCATTTGGGTCACTGCGAAAGTGTTGGAAATGTAGCAAGCATAACCGTTACCAAAGTTGGCCATAATGTTGTTCAACACTTTGTTGGCACCACCACTGGGAATCCAGAGTCCACGACCTGTAGTAGAAGTACCTTCAACAGCAACACTGTTGTGTACTACGTTTTGATAGCCTGAGTTGGACATGTAGATACCGTAGAAAGCCGAGCCATTAGCAGAATCACCTACGTGAACGGCATTGTTGGCTACCAAACCTTGTTGGGTAGCAGTACCGTCACAGTTGGCCATGTAGATACCGTAGCGAGGTACCAAAGTATTGGCTTCAACACGGTTGCCAGTACATTCGAATTCGTTGTCTGCGTAGAAGAAATAGAATCCGTAAGAAGTTCCGGTATAAGTAGAAAGCGTACTGAACACATTGTCGCGGAATTTCATGTTGCTGGTATACCAGGAGCGAATTCCGTAGTAGTACTGACGGGTGAACAGGTTATTTTCAATAACCGTTCCTTCTTCGAGAGTCGTGGTGTTTGATCCGTACCAGTACATACCATAACTACCACCCCGAATTTCGTTGTTCCGGAAGGTGTTGTAGTTGTCCAGACCGTTGTTCGACCAGATGACTACTTTGTTAGTAGAAGTGGTGGTGGTATTAAGGTCACCAGCAATGATACAATCTTCGATGGTATTGCTATCAGAACCTCCGTTAATATCAATTACGTGGCTCCAGGTAGTACCAGTGTTCGAGATTGTCATGTTGCTGAAGTTGAACCAATCAGCACCATCAAATTTTACCGTGTAGTTATCAGCAGAGTTGATGGAGGCATAGGTCAAATCAACCATGGTTGCATTGCTTCCCATACCGTTAAAATATATGGGAGAAGTTGGGCTGGCTCCTAACACAGTCACCAATGACACTTGCTCGTTGTAAGTTCCGGCGGCAACATTAAATACTACAGTATCAGTGATACCACAGTTAGAAAGTGCTGCTACAGCATCGTTGAAGGTTTGAAAGTTCGAACCTCCGGTAGCCACTGCACCATCAATGGTGTAGGAACCTGCAAGACCAGTACAGAGGGAATCCATAATGGTATCGTTAGCGGAGTTGCTGTCCAATGTACCGATGCCGTTTACGTCAGCTACCCAGGTAGAAATACCATAAGTACCGTTCGAAGGAACGTTAAATGGGGTAGGGAAGGTGTAAGTATAAGTCCCACCAGGACCCAATGGACTTGGGAAAGTGAAGTTGTCAGTAAGTACAGTAGCTCCACCGTTGAAAGAGTAAGCGATATCAGCGCTATCAATGGTGTCGGCTGCTGAGTTGGTTACTTGCACCTGCAAAATGTTGTTACCCACTTGCAAAGAACTAGGACCAACAATAGAGGTCATAGCGAGATCAAGGCCAGAAGCCAAGGTGTAACGCACACCACCATTAAATTGACGAGGGTGGAAAGTTGGGTTGGGAATACTTCCGCCATAACCAACGTTGGTTCCAGTTTCAATCGTGATGTTTCCGTCGGAGTAAGGGTTTCCGTTGGCGGAATTAAAAGTGGTGTAAACCACACTACAACTGGAACACCCAATGTAAAAGCGATAGGTAGTTCCTGCATTCATCAAGAGAGTAACAGGAATAGGGAGTTGGGTAATGACAGGTGTTAAACCAGTACTTGCTCCGGTTACCGAGGCAGATCCTAATTGCGTCCAGGCTGGAGTGGTAATGTTTGGAGGACCGGTTAGGTCAGTAGTCGAATACCAAATTTCAATGTTTTGGGAAGAGGATTGCAATGCAGCATTGAATCCGGTGATAATGATGTTGGCGTTGGCCGTCACCTGGAAAGCAGTACCTCCTGAACCGTTACCACCATTGAGCGGGGGTACCGTGTTGAAAGTAATCTGAGACCATCCGAGGGAATAAGCCAAAGTAGCCACTACAAAAGTTAGTAGAGCTTTCTTCATACTTGACTGGTTAATTGTTGATTAGCAATAGGTTAAAGACTGGAGCATGGATATACATCTTTCCAGCAGAAGCGCTAATATACAGGACAAATACTTAAATGTAAAATGATATTCGGGGGGGCGGGTCTAAGGAAACCCTCAAAAACTTGGTCCTCTGAAGCTCCCAAATAAAATTTGGTGCACCGGGGTTTGTTGGACCAATAACTCACATGTTGGTAACTGAGGCGTTGATTAGCCGACAGTTACATTTGATTTTTTTTGTCGTAAAAGTGACGAATTATTGGATTCCTTAGATGAAATTGATCAGCCTAAAGATGAACAGGTTTTTATTCTTGGTTTTTTATTCTGTGTACTTGACGGTGTTCTGCTAGAACTATTCCTAAGGTTTTAACAAATTGGTAAAAGAAAACGGGCCACCCATAATATGAGCGGCCCGTTCAAAGCACATTACCAGTTAGGGTTGGTTCATTTCACCGATACACGGTTGACATACGACCGCGTTGGAGTGGTTACCCGGACAAGGTAAATACCTTGTGCTTCCTCCGTGAAGTTCAACGACTTCCTGAAAACACCGGGAATATTGGCAATGTACTCTTGATAAACGACCCTGCCTTGCAGGCTGATTACCGTCACCTCTACGTCTTCGCCGGACAGGCCGGTGATTTCCATTTGGAGCCATCCGTCAGTAGGGTTCGGGAAATAACTTATCTGAGCATCATCACTGATGGTGCGAATTCCTGTACATGGATCAGAAACCAGTTCAATCTGATCAGTTCCCGTACAACCGTTAGCATCGGTTACGGTAACGGTGTAGGTGCCAGCCGCAGAAACGGTAATGGTTTGTGTGGTATCAGCGCTACCAGACCATTGGTAAGAGACGAATCCACTGCCTGCATCCAGATCATAGGTGTAAGGTGCACAAATGGTATCCACTGCTGGACCAAGGTCTACCACCGGTGCTGCGTTGGTGAAACCTACTGCAACCGATCCTGAATCGATACATCCATTGGTATCTGCTACCACAACCACATAGTTGCCAGCACTCAGGTTGCTTGCAGTGGCGGTAGTTTGGTTAGCGGCATCATTCCATGTGTAGCTGAATGGACCAGTAGTGCCGGTTGCGGTTACCGTTGCAGTGCCATCATCGCCCCCTTCACAAATTACGTCTGTAGCACTCAGGCTAAGGCTAAATGCATCGTACAGCGAAAGCTGGAAGGTAGCAGAGTTCGAACAAGTGTTGCTATCAGTGACTGTGACCGAATACAAGCCGGCGGTATCCACCGTAATGCTTGCTGAACTATCACCATTGGACCAGAGGTAGCTGGTGAAGCTTCCTGGTGTGAGGACGGTAGAGGTACCAATACAAATAGTACCACTGTCTCCCAGGCTTACTATCGGCAAGTTGTTGGTGAAGTTCACTACAATCGAATCGCTGATGGTACATCCGTTTGAATCGGTTACCGTGTAGAAATAGGAGCCTGCCATCAGGCCATTAACTGTATCTCCACTGAGGCCAGTTGTGGACCAGGTATAAGCATAAGGTACCGTGCCTCCGGTAGTAGTAATAACTGCACTACCATCGCTTCCTCCGAAGCAGGTAACATCAGTCACTGTACTACTACTTGATAGTGCCATTGGCTCACTAATAGTGACGGATGCAGTAGCTGTACAGCCATTATCATCAGTAACGGTGACGGTATAGTTTCCAGCGGCCAGGCCAGTAGCAGTTGCAGTGGTAGCTCCTGAGCTCCATGCATAGGCGTAAGGGCTTGTACCTCCGGTAGCAGCAGCAGTTGCGCTTCCGTCGGCACCTCCATTACAGCTTACGTTGTTATCCATAGTGGTAGTAGCAACAAGTACTGCTGGCTCGGTGATCGTTACTGATGAAGTATCTGTACAACCGTTCGCGTCAGTCACCGTCACGGTATAAGTTCCTGCACCGATTCCGGTGATAGAAGCGGTTGTGCCACTGTTGCTCCAAGCGTATGTATATGGAGAAGTACCACCAGTGGCAGACGCTGTTGCTCCACCATTCAACAGGCCATTACAAGTGACATTGCTATCTGCTACAGTAGCAGCCACCAGTACGGCAGGCTCAGTAATGGTAACTGAGGTGCTGTCGGTACAGCCGTTAGCATCGGTAATGGTAACGGTGTATGTACCCGCACCAACGTTGCTGAGGTTGGCCATAGAACTACTGTTGCTCCATGCATAAGTATAAGGCATTGTACCACCTGTGGAGGAGGTAGTTGCCGAACCATCCGTCAAACTGTTACAGGAAACGTTGGTAGAGGTGTCCACTGAAATGCCAAGAGGCATTGGTTCAGTAATGGTCACTGAAGCACTGTCGGTACAACCGTTTGCATCAGTGATGGTGACCGAATAAGTACCTGCCGCTACTCCGGTTATTCCTGCCGTGGTTGCCAGGTTGCTCCATTGATAGGTATATGCACCAGTTCCTCCAGTTGCGGAAGCAGTAGCGCCACCGTCAGAAAAGCCGTTGCAACTCACATTGGAGTCAACCACAGTGCTGGCAACAACCATTGCGGGTTCGGTAATAACTGCTGAAGAAGAATCGGTACACCCGTTAGCATCCGTTACCGTCACAGAGTAGGTTCCTGCGACTACGCCCGTGATGCTGGCCGTGGTGGCACTATTGCTCCAATTGAAGGTATACGGACTAGTTCCACCTGTAGCCGAGGCAGTTGCTCCACCGTTGGAGGCTCCAAAGCAAGTAACGTTGCTGTCGATTACCGTGGCAGATGCTAAAGTGATTGGTTCAGTGATCGTTACAGAACCACTGTCCGTACATCCATTGGCATCTGTAATGGTTACTGAGTAAGTGCCGGCAATTACTCCAGTAATGGCGGCAGAGGTGGCACTGTTGTTCCATGCGTAGGTATAAGGCATAGTACCCCCAGTAGCTGAGGCAGTCGCTCCACCATCAGAAAATCCATTACAAGAAACATTCGAATCTACTGTAATGACAGTGCTAAGCACCATTGGTTCGGTAACAGCAGCTACAACAGCAATTGCGCAGTTGTTGGCATCCGTTACGGTTACTGGGTAGTTACCCGCAGTCAAACCGGTTTGGGAATTGGAGGTACTACCGTTGGGCCATGCATAGGTGTAAGGCATTACTCCACCTGTAGCGGTGATGGTAGCAGCACCGTCACTAAGTCCGTTACAACTTACAGAGGTTAGTGAGCTTACTGAGCCATTCAAAGTAGAAGGCTGAGTAACGGTGGCCGATGCGGTGTCGGTACAGCCGTTGGCATCGGTTACAGTAACAATATAGTTACCGGCAACCAATCCGGTATCCAGAGCATTGGTGCCTCCTGAAGGCCAACTGTAAGTATAGGCTCCGGTTCCTCCGGTGGCAGCCACTAGTGCAGCTCCATCAGAACCGCCACAAGTTACATTGTGTATCGAATCAATTACAGCAACAACTGCAGTAGGCTCAGTAATAGATACAGAGCTACTGGCAGTACATCCGTTAGCATCAGTAACGGTTACCGTGTGAGCGCCAGCGTTCAAGCCACCGGTAGAGGCAGTAGTAGTACCGCTGCTCCAGGCGAAGGTGTAAGGAGTAGTACCACCGGTGGCAGAGGCAGTCGCCCCTCCATCAGAAGAACCATTACAAGCCGCATTGCTATCTACCACACTGGAAGCCATCAATACTGCAGGCTCAGTAATGGTAACTGAACCGGTATTGGTACAGCCATTGCCATCAGTAACAGTAGCAGTATAAGTACCTGCAGCCAATCCTGAGGCAGTAGCACCTGTAGCACCGTTAGACCATGCATAAGTGTAAGGTGTAGCGCCTCCGTTGCCGTTTGCTGTGGCAGCTCCGGTACTCAAACCATTACAGGTAACGTTGGTTCCAACAATTCCTACCGTTGGGTTGGTGTTCACTGTTATCGCGCTTGATGCAGTAGAGGTACAACCGTTGTTGTCGGTTGCCGTTACAGTGTAAGTGCCTGAAACAGTAGGCGTAATGCTGTTAGTTGTAGCACCGTTTGACCAGGCGTAACTGGTAAATCCACTGGTTGCGCCAACCGAAGAAGAATCATTCAAACACAGACTAACCGTTGCTGGTACATCAACTTGAGCCGGATGGCCGAAGTTGGCACGTAGCAGCAGCACACTTGGGAATCCAGCTGCGCCTAATTCTGTCCAAGGACCTCCGGTAGCACCGAAGAATACCGTACTATCGGTGTATTTATCGAGAGAATAACCCAGTGACATGTTGCTACCAGAAACCACTTGCTCTACAGCAAAGAAGTGTTCCTGAGCAGAAAGCACCATTCCGCAGTAAGTAACGGTATACCAACCGGGGCCATTGTTAACTACATAATCGGAACTGTCGATTACGTTGTTCGGTAACCCACTGGCCATGTCATAAATTTTGACTCGAACCGAATCTCCTACTGGTGGTGTCACCAGATAGAAAGAAACAGAGGTCAAGGTATCAGAGCTAACAATGTCAAAGGTCTGCCCGATTTCGATGGTGCCTGCATTGGTTCCAATACCATTGGTAAAGAGGCTATCGTCACGGGAGTAAACCGTATCACTTATAACAATGTCGTAATCGTCAGAGTCGTTGCTCGCATTGACATCGGTTTCATTGATCGTTACCGTTCCTACTACAGAGTACACTCCTGGCATTGTCGGAGGAGTATAGCCAAGGGAAGAGAAAACGGTATCCCCATTACAAGAAGCTACACTGCCGAGAGGATTTGTAGCATTTGGAACACCGTTAATAGTGATATTGGCAGCAGTTCCGGTAATTGGAGATACTCCAACATTCGAAACGGTTCCTCCAATGGCATAATTGGTAATTTGAGACACAGGTGTTTGGCAGTATCCTGATGGATTAACATCTAACTCCAGGGCTGCATCTGCTGTAGCGGGCCTGTCATACACCTCAAAGTCATCAATAGACATGTCGGAGGTAAAGCCAGTACCGCGTTGGCCGCGGAAACGGAACTTGACAATACCTGAGTAATTACACAAGTTGATATCCTGCTCGATCCACGGGTCCGATTGGTTCGGTTGCTGTTGCCCAGATAGGGAATCAATAGGTTCCCATGCACCATTGTAATAAATGTCTACAATCAGGTTACCCATATCGGCTCCATGCATGTGCACATAGTACTTTAGGAAGGGATTGGCGAGTGGAGAAAGATCAATACATGGACTCTCCAGCTCTGCTTCCTGACCTATGGCACCTGAAGACGTCTCCATAAACATGTAGATGCCACCCGCAACACCACCCTGGGTATGGTCTACTAATGGACCTGTTCCGGTGGAGTTTTCATTCGAGCCAGAAGCATCTTCCGCTTCCCAACGTGGGTCAGTAGTACGGTTGCCTACCCAACCATTGTTCAAGACGCCATTGTCTTCGTTGTTGAGGGTTTCGAAATCCTCAAAGTAAGGTGCAGCTACACCAAATTGGAGGTTGAGGTTGGCCGTATCATTAGATGCATCGGTATCGCCTGTAAGTCCCGAGTAAGCATCAATACTAACCGATAGTAAACCACTCAGGTTGGCAGTAGTGGCAAAAGTCAAAGTGTCTGTTCCGTTGAAAGGAATGTTGAGCCCACTAAAGGTTTGCAATACTGGCGCTCCGCTATTGACAGAGTAAGAAACCGGCAAGCTGGTAATAGCCGTGGTACCAAAGTTTTTAACGATCACCGAAATCGTATCGGTGGTGCTCAACTGACAGTTTGGTGAAGTAGGCGCCACCGGAGTGACGAAACCAATTACCCCAGCATCGGTCGTGGCAACACTAAACTCAATAGCGCCTGGATCAGGAGTAATGCCCCGGGTGACACCGAAGATATCCGTAGGAATACCCAGGTTGCTTCCAAGGTTGTCAGCAGTAACCGAGTTTGGCTTGAGGTCATCGTTGGCAATGTCGGCAAAGTTGGGATTGTCTCCATTGGAGCTTTGGTCGTACGCCATGCTGTTCGCTGTTTGCCAGTTGGCCAAAGTAGCATAGTTGGTCGTACCGTAACGTCCCACGTATTGTAGACCACTTCCGCCACTGTTTACGTACAACACGTTGTTGTCAGAGGCAATCGTGGTACCGGTAGAGTTGAGGTAAATACCATGCTTCTGACCGGAGCCTCCACGGGTAACCGACACAATGTTATTGCGGAACTCCAGGTTGCTCGCCGTGGTGGTTTGGTAAAAACCACGGGTAGTACCTCCGGTAGAGGCGACATTGTCTAACGAAACGGTGTTGTGGTAGTAACGCACCCCATTGGAGCTAAAGTTGTAAATACCGTAAACCGTACCATTGTTATTAATGTCATACACCATGTTGTTGATGAAGAAGTTTTCATCGCCCAGGTCGGCATCGTTGCTGGTGGAGTACAATCCGTAGGTGGTAGAAGTATTGGTTGGTGCTCCGCCATGACTATCGTGGCACAAGTTGTTGGTAACCAAAGTATTTTCGGTCTTGCCTTGTAATGTCACAAACTGAGTCGTTGTTGAAGCTGTGCGGGTAGGACGACTCATGTCGTTCCCATCTACAACTGTACTGTCTGCCTCATCGAGATAAATCCCGTAGCGGTAAAAGTCAGTAAGCACATTGTCGATGATTTGGTTACCCTTACAATCTGCGCCAGTTCCCTGCCCGTTCAGGTAAATACCCTGATAAGGTGCACCCGATGCACCACCAATAATTTCGTTATTGGAGAAAACACTGTAGTTCGTGTTGTCCCCATCGGTGGTAGTGCTGGTATTGGATCCACTGGCTATAATACCTCCAGAGTTGGTGGATCCGGTGGAAGTAATCGTGCTAAGATCGACCAAACAGTTGGTGATGGTGTTGCTGTCAGAGCTATTTTGGAAGTGGAATCCATATCCATAGATGGTGCTAAGTGAGCTAACCTCCAAACTGTCAATAGTAATGTGGCGTACTCCGTCGAATCCGACGATCCGTTTGTCACCTACTTGTGCGTTGTAAACCACGCGCTCGTTGTTACCCTTAATGGTCAGGGTGTTGGTTGCGCTCAATCCCGCAATGGCGGTAAAGATCACTTGTTCGTTGTAAGGACCACTGTTGGGCATTACGGTTACCGTAACCGCACCGCTGAGACCACAAGTTTGCAATACGTTGAGCATTTCAGTGAAGTTGGTGAAATCACCACCCGGTCCTATCATGTAGTTACCAGCAAGAGGGGTACAGAGGAAGGTTTCCAAAGTATCATTCGAAGTGTCTTCATCCATTTGGCCATTGGGCATAGAGGAATAAATCTTCAGATTGCTCAACCCAGAAGGGAAGTTGAAGATGCCTACCAATTGGTTGTTGCTCTGACTTCCAGTTGTGAGTGAGCCCGTCCAGTTCGCTGGGGTTTGCACTACACCGTTCACTTCCCAGTTGAGCGTGGCCGAAGTAAGGGTGTTCAATCCCAAATTCTCAATGGTTATCGCTACACTCTGCGATCCTGGTGAGATTACCTGTGATGCGGGAGCATCCAACGATACTACACTGACATCGTTCAATGGGAAGCTGAACAAGCGGAAATCATCCACCGCCATATCGCTTCGGAAGCCACCTCCTTTTACCCCACGAAAGCGAAATTTGACCGATTGTCCGGCATAGGCGGCAAGGTCAAGGCCCACGTAGTTCCAAGGATCGCCACCTGCAGTTTGTACCTGTCCGGTGGTTTGAGACCAAAGCGTAGTCCAGACTCCTCCCGAATTGATTTCGAAGAAGAGGTCCCCCATGTTGCTACCATACATGTGGTAGTAAAATTCTACATAAGGGTTGGTGAGAACCGATAGGTCAAGACAAGGACTTATCAACTCATCTGTTTCTGAGTTGTTGGTTCCACTGGAAGTTTCCAGAAACATGTAAGTTCCGCCAGAAGCTGGGGCCAATGTATTATCGGTAAATGGCCCGGTGAGGGTGCTGTTTTCATTAGCACCGGTAGCATCTTCTGATTCCCAACCAAAGTTGCCTGTGGTAGAAGTGGTAATCCATCCATTAGAAAGTGTTCCTGAACTACCCGGAGCAATAGACTCCCAATCCTCTAAATAAGGATAAGAAGTAGCGAGGTTGGCCTCATTGGTTACCGAGGTCAATAAGGTATCGTTGCTGGAATCGAAATCACCGGCAAGTGTGGTCCACACGGCAATGTTATTCACTCCCGAAGTTGACAGATCGGCCAATGAATCCAGAGTGAGGTGGATGGTATCCAGCGAAAGGACTGTGTCCCCTGCAAAGTTTTGAGTAATAATTGTACCACCATTTACCTGGAAACTAATTGAGAAAGTGTCTTGGTCATCTGCGCCAAAGTTTTCGACGACCACTTCCAAATTTTCAAGGCCAAGACCACAGCCTGAGTTGGGACCTAAGAGTGCAGCAACACCCAGGTCGTCTGCTGGCTTTTCTTGAATCACAATGTTGTCGAAGGCAAAGCCTTCATCGGTGTTGGTGCCATCTTCACCATAAGTGAAACGGAGCAATACACTGCTCTGGCCACCTAAACCCGTAAGGTCATGCTTGGCTGAGACCCATCCGCCACTGCCGTTGCCAGTAAAGTTACCGCCACCAGTCCAGCCAGAACCGCTGGAAAATCCATTTTGGCTCAGTCCAAATATGGTATTGTCGTTGTACCAGTTGTTGGGGTCCCCATTGGCGCCTACAAGGTTCCAGGTAGTACCGCCATCAGTAGAAAACTCCAGGTTGGCGCCATCCCATGAAAATTCCGAATGCCAATAAATGTCCATTAATATTTCGGGAGCGGTTAGGGTGCTCAAATCGAAACATGGACTCCGAACGAAAGATTGTTCCTCGATCGTTGCATTACCATCTAAGTTGGTTACCCAGGCATTAGTGCCGCCAGCTGCAGCGCTAATGTCAGTGTTATTAGGAGCACCCCATTCCCAGGAAACGTTGGTGCCGCCTGCCTGCCATCCACCATCGTTGGCTTCAAAGCCTTCCGAATAGGGGAAGGCGCTGACCACAGGTATGTTGGTGACGGTGGTAACTAAGGTATCGTTAGACGAGTCGATGTCACCGGTGAGGGTAGTCCACATCACAATGTTGTAAGTACCCGGGGTAGACAGGTTCATTGTAGAGTCGAGGGCTAAATGAATGGTATCCAATGCATCTACTGAGTCGGCAGCACCAAAACTTTGAGTAACAGCCGGGCCACCATTAATGGTAAAGCTTACATTATAACTGGTTTGAGAAGCAATACCGTAGTTTTCAATCACAACAACAGGATCTTCAATACCCAAACCACATCCGTCGGTGGGCGACAACAATTCGGCTACGCCAATGTCGTTGGCTGGTTGGTTTTGAATCGTAACGTTGTCGAAACCAAAACCTTCATCCTGGCCCGAACCATCAGCACCAAAGGCAATCCTCAACAATACGCTGGATTGTCCGCCTAATCCGGTTAAAGCATGCGAAGCGGAGACCCAGCCTCCGCTTCCGTTTCCAGTAAAGGAACCGCCACCAGACCATCCAGTACCAGTGGAGAAACTGTTGTTACTCAAACCGGCAATCGAGTTGTCGTTGTACCAGTTAACCGGATCGTTGAGCGCTCCGACAAGGTTCCAGTTGGTACCGCCGTCGACAGAAAACTCCAAGTTGGCACCATCCCATGAAAACTCAGAGTGCCAATAGATATCCATGATAATTTCAGGATTGGCCAAATTGGTAAAGTCAAAACAAGGACCTTGTACAAAGCTTTGTTCATCGGCATCATAAAAACCATCCAAATCAGTTACCCAGGCATTAGTTCCACCTGCTGCACTACTTATGTTGGTGTTGGTCGGTGCACCCAGTTCCCAGGTACTTGATGCTCCACCCGAGGTCCACCCGCCATTACCGGATTCAAATCCTTCGGTGTAGGGAAAGGTACCAACGGTAGGAATGTGAACGATCGAGCCCGATGCGGTGTCGTTGTTGGTGAGGGTGTCACCGGTGAGGTTGGTTACAATAACCAGGTTGTGGGTTTGAACCGCTGAAAGGTCAACATTGAAGGTGAATTGATCTGTTGCGCCTCCGGCGATGCTGCCGGTGTAACTCCCGGCACTGGTAAAGGTGCCACCGTTGAGGGAGTATACGACAGGAATAGAAGTTTGTGTGGCGGTACCGATGTTTTCAATGGTAATGGTTACCGGTTCGGTAGCAGAGAGACCACAACCGTCTGAAGGTCCATCGATGGAAGCCACACCAACATTGTTTGGAACTTGTATAAAAGGTGTAAAGGTGTAATACTCGTTATCGGCTGCCCCGAAACTACCAGTGCCCATAATAACGTTGGGAGAACCGGCTGTGGAGTTGAGTCCTGTTGCTACTTGAACAGCAGTGGTGTTGTCCTTTTGGGCTCCAATGGTAGCGGTACAGTTGTTGGACTTATAGTTCATGTCCGTAACGATGATCTCGTTGGTCCCTTCCATTAAGGTAACCGTGAAGTAGGAGAAGGTCATCGTTCCAAGCCGGTAACTGAAGTTGTGAATTTCCAGCTCCCGGTTGGGGGCCGTACCCCGAGTGATGCGCCAAACGTTGTCATTTGTTCCCAACGCTGAGGAGGCAAAATCTTCCCAGAAGTAAGCAAAGGTGTTGGGCGGCAAAGAAGTGTTTGGAAGACCGGTATTGGTATTCAGTGTGGTGTTCACTGCGGTACCCGCCACCGATACATCAAAGGTCAACAGACCGTTCTTAGAAACACAAAACGAGTCAACGGAGGTACCGAAAAACTCGAATGCAAATGGAATTTCCTGTGAGGCAGACCAATAATTGGTCGTATTACTTCCGCCAGCATTGTAGGCATGGAAGTTGGTCTGACCGGTGGTGGTAAAATCACCGACCGCTGCTCTCGCTCCGGGGTTGCCCACGTTTAGCGCAGAGTTGGTAATGGTATAAGATGATTGAGGTAGGGCTGCGGTATAGCATAGGAAGCCCAATAATGAGAATAGCAATCTTTTCATAGAGAAAAAATTAAGTTGAAGCAGGTAAAATGAACCAATTTGAGACTACATCCCCGAGACGGGGGAGCTAAATGTAAAACAAATTGTGGGGGCTTCAAAAATTCGTCGACAGCTATCTTGTTTTTGTTTGTAGTAATGTCAGTTTAGTCGCATTTTGTTGCGTTGGGGTTTTGTTGAAGTCCTGAATGGCTAAAAATTGCAGTAAGCCTATTGGAAAGCTTTAATTGGTGGCAGTTTTCATGATTTGGTTTGGAAGCCTAACTTTTATATTTCTATCAATTTGTTTGTGTGGTGATCTGAAATATTCATCGACAAAAAAATGGAATTTGTCGAAACAAAAAATCCCGAGAATTGTTCTCGGGATTCACTTGTATAAGTAAGTGTTTGTTTTACACAGCAGGATTGGCAAACATTTTTACACTCGGTCCATCAATTTGCTTGTCGCAAAGAATGAGCAAGCGCTCCACCACATTGCGCAACTCCCGAATGTTACCGGTCCAATTCACTTTTTGCAATTCTTTCATACCATCTTTGGTGAAGGTTTTTTCGGGCATACCGTGCTCCTCCAAAAGTTTTACCCGAAAGTGATTGGCCAACAATGGAATATCGGCCCTGCGGTCGTTCAAAGCAGGAACATGAATGAGGATGACGCTCAGGCGATGATAGAGGTCTTCTCTAAAGAGGTTGGCTTCAATTTCCTTCCTGAGGTCTTTATTGGTGGCCGCCAATACCCTTACATCTACTTTGATCTCTTTGTCCCCACCAACACGGGTGATTTTACTTTCCTGAAGTGCCCGCAGTACTTTGGCTTGTGCTGACAAGCTCATGTCGCCAATCTCGTCTAAGAATAGCGTGCCGCCGATGGCTTGCTCAAATTTCCCCCTGCGTTGCTTGATGGCGGAGGTGAAAGCCCCCTTTTCATGGCCAAACAATTCACTTTCAATAAGTTCCGCAGGTATCGCAGCACAGTTCACTTCTACGAAAGGGCCTTTGGCACGATTACTCAATTCGTGCAGTTGACGGGCTACCAATTCCTTGCCGGTTCCGTTGCCACCCGTAATGAGGACCCGGGCATCGGTTGGTGCTACTTTTTCAATCATGGATTTGATCTCCATAATCGGCTCGGACTCTCCAACAATCTCGGTGATTTTGGATTGGTTGATTTTCTTCTTCAGCACCTTGGTTTCTTCCACCAAAGTGTTGCGGTCGAGGGCATTGCGAACGGTTACCAAGAGCCGGTTGAGGTCCAACGGTTTGGGAATGTAATCGAAAGCACCATTCTTAAGTGCTTCCACCGCAGTATCAATGGTGCCGTGCCCGGAAATCATCACCAGAGGCAAGTCCGGTTTCAACAGCCGTACCCTTTCGAGTACTTCCAAACCGTCCATTTTAGGCATCTTGATATCGCATAAAACCAAATCGTATTCATTCTTGCGCATCAGGTCGAGACCCGCTATGCCATCCTCGGCATCTTCTACTTTAAAATCTTCGTATTCTAAGATTTCCCGAAGGGTGCTTCGGATCGGGCGCTCATCATCGATGACCAGGATTTTTGCCATGGCTAAGGTTGTTAGATTCGTGGTTGGGGAACGAATTTAACGAAATTCGAGGTTCAGGGAACCGGCTGGGGTAGTTTCAGAATTAATCTTTTGCCGAGGACAATTCCGCCAACAAGCCTTCTCTTAAAGCATAAGCGGATGACTTTACCCCTTGGATGGGTAGGCGGTCTAAAATCCAGAAGATGACCAGCGAAGCCACCACCATCATGTCGGCCCGAAAAGGAATCAGGCCATTGATTTGTAATCGTTCCTGAAGGGTAAGCTTCAATATCTCGGCATGAAGCTGGAACAGCTCTTCCAAAGAGAAAGTGTAACCAATCGTATCCAAAGGCAAAGAACGACCCTGCTTGCGCAAGTGGAGGATATTGGCCAGTGAATCAAAACTTCCCGATGAACCAATTAAGGTGTCTACCGGGAATTGCTGTACAGCTTGAGAGAGGGGAGCCAAAGCCTGGTCGAGGTGGGTCAGCAATCGGTTGATTTCTTGGGAAGCCATGGGTTCGTGGTGGTGAAAAGCCTGTTTGAGTCTGGCGACACCTACCGGGAAGCTCTGCCGCCAAAACAAAGTGTGTTGGTTGGCAATGATAAATTCAATACTCCCGCCACCGATATCTACAATCAACTGAGGCGAATTGCCAAGGTCGACCGCTTGTCTTACGCCCAGGTAGATCAAGCGCGCTTCTTCATCACCATCGATCACTCGAATGTCTCCCTGAATGATCGCTTGTGCCTGGATTAAAAAGTCTTCACGATTAGTAGTGGACCGCAAAGCAGAGGTCGCTACACCGAGTAATTGGGATACCTTATATAAGGAAGCCTTTTCGCGAAAGGTTTTTAGGGCTTCCAAGCCCCTTTGAAATGGGGCTGGTTGAATCGCTCCGTCCGTACTGAACTCCAACAGTTTGACCGGTACGCGTTCTGCGTACAGCTCCTTCCACCCTTGGTCGGAGATTGCCGCCACCAGTAGGTTGAAGGTGTTGCTCCCTAAATCAATAACACCGTAGGGCATTTGTGCCATCAACCTTTATAGGTCACCCACTTCAGCAGTTCCCGGTAGTTGGTCTTTTTCCCATACATCAAGATGCCAGTGCGGTAGATCCTACCAGCAACCCAGGTCATGGTCAGGAAGGTGGCAACCAGCAAAAACATGCTCAAGCCCAGTTCCCACCCCGGTACATTGGCCATCGACTCCCGCACCATCATCACAATAGGGGAGGTGAAGGGGATGATGCTGAACCAAAAGGCAGCCGGACCGTCAGGGTTTTCAATGACAATAAAAGAAACTATGTAGCCCAGCATTAGCGGTAAGGTAACCGGCAGCATAAACTGCTGGGTATCGGTTTCGCTATCTACCGCAGAACCCACCGCGGCAAACATGGCGGCATAAAGCAGGTAGCCACCAGAGAAATAGAACATGAACAATAAAATCAGTTTGGTCCATGGAGTTTCAGAAATCTGTTGGATGATTTTTCCCTCCAGCGCGGGCGCCTGACCAACCTCTGCACTCATTTGTTTGGCCATTTCGGGTGTCATTTGCTGATACTGTGCCGCCACTTCGGCACCATCGTAGTTGGCACCCACAATTGCAGTGGAGACCAATACTGAAAGCACTCCCGATAAAATGATCCACAAGGCGAATTGGGTAAGACTAACCAGCCAAACGCCAGCAATCTTTCCAAGCATCAAAGTGAAGGGACGCACCGACGAAATGATGACCTCTACAATTCGGTTGGTTTTCTCTTCGATCACTCCACGCATCACTTGAACCCCGAAGAGCATCACAAAAAGATAGATCAGGATGCCGAAGACAAAACCCGGCACAGCATCGGCATTGTTCACCTCCTTTTCTCCACCGTCCGAGTCAAACTTCACCAAATCGATGATCACCGATGAACTTGCCCTGCGAAAACCCTCCACCACGCTGGAGTCGATTTGCGATTCGGCCACCATTTGCCGAATGATCAAACGCTCCAAAATGGATTCCATCCGGTTTTCCAAATCCCGTTGAATGCGTTGGCTCGGCTGCTTCTTAAAGAGCAACTTGACCTTTTTTACCTTAATGTCATCTTCTGACTTAAAAGGAATCCAAAGTAAACTCGTGTAGTTCGATTCCTTAAAAAGCATCCGTGCTTCGTCCAGCCCGATTTCTGCATAATCTACCTTGAGCACATCGTTGTCGATTTTCGACAGCGACTGGTATACGCCACCCTCATCGGCGACCAACATTTTTTGGTCTTCGCTTTCCGCCAACGAAAGCCATATAACGACCCCGAAAAAGCCAGCGATGAGCAGTGGGCCAAGCAAAGTCATGATGAGGAAAGAGCGTTTGCGTACCCGGGTAAAGTATTCCCGGCGAATGATAAGTCCTATTTTATTCATGGCTGGGAAGGAGTTTGAGCGGCCGTAGCAGCCTCGTTAATCTCGGTTACTTTCTTGATGAAGATATCGTTCATCGAAGGGATCACTTCATTGAAGGCATGAATATTCACCACGTTAACAATGGTGCGTAGCAGGTCATTGGGTTGATTGTTGCGCAGCAGTCGAATCTTCGCTTCAATCACACCATCCTTGTTTTCGTCCGACATCTTCACCAACTCAAATCCCGTCCACAAGGCATTGGTAAAACTCAACGTGTTGCCGGTAAACAGCACCTCCCAAATGTTGTCCTTGTTTTCCTTCTTCACCTGCTTCATCGACCCGTCCAGAATTTTCTGCGAACGGTTGATGAGTGCAATGTGGTCACAGATTTCTTCCACCGAACCCATGTTGTGGGTCGAGAAAATAATGGTCGCACCCTTTTCGCGGAGCAAACGAATTTCCGCTTTCACCAAATTGGTATTGATCGGATCAAAACCGCTGAAAGGTTCGTCGAGAATAAGCAGTTCGGGCTCGTGTAAAACGGTAGTAATGAACTGCACCTTTTGCGCCATACCTTTCGAAAGCTCCTCTACCTTTTTGCCCCACCAGGCTCCAATCTCAAACTTTTCAAACCATTCTTTGAGCTTTTTGCGCGCTTCTCGTCGGTGCATTCCTTTCAGTTGTGCCAGGTATAGGGCTTGTTCCCCTACCTTCATCTTTTTGTACAGGCCACGTTCTTCGGGGAGGTAGCCAATCCGGCTAATGTGCTCGGGCGAAAGGGTTTGGCCATCGAAAGTCACCGTACCTGAATCAGGTCCGGTAATTTGGTTGATGATACGAATGAGTGTGGTCTTTCCGGCACCGTTGGGGCCCAACAGTCCAAAGATGCTTTGTTTCGGAATGGCAATAGATACATCATCCAGTGCCTGGTGATTGCCATAGCGCTTGGAAATGTTTTCCGCCTGTAGGAGAGTGTTCATAGTGGGGTAATAAAAAAAGCTATCCCGCAAAGGCAGGATAGCTTATAAAATTATTAGGTCTTTGCCAGTTTGCCAAACGACTCAATTGAAGTACTCTTTCATTCGGCTGAAGAAATTTTTCTCTTTGCCCGTTGGGCTCGGACGGAAATTATCTGACTCCCGAAGTTTTTCAAGCATTTTCTTTTCTTCACTGTTCAGGGTTTGCGGAGTCCAAACGTTGACTGTTACCAGCAAGTCTCCGCGGCCGTAGGCTTGCACCGAAGGCAGTCCTTTGCCTTTTAGGCGAAGGATTTTTCCAGACTGTGTACCCGGGGCAACTTTGATTTTTGCTTTGCCGCTAATCGTCGGAATTTCAGCAGTGTTACCCAATGTGGCATCTGCAAAATTGACGTACAAGTCGTAATATAAGTTTTGGCCGTCCCGCGAAAGATCCTGGTGAGGAATTTCTTCAATCACCACCAGCAGGTCGCCTGGAACACCGCCCATTGGAGCCGCATTTCCTTTGCCCCGCATCGACAGTTGCATGCCATCTTCTACGCCAGCAGGAATTTCGATTTCGATAGTCGTCTCCTCACGCACCAAGCCGTTCTCGTCAGATCCCGGAGGACGCTTAGTTACCGATTGTCCCGAGCCACTGCAGGTGGAGCAAGTAGATGCCGTTTGCATTTGTCCCAGAATCGTGCTGGTCACCCGCATTATTCGGCCGGTTCCTCTACAAGTGTTACAAGTAGTGTACTCCACCCCGGGAGCGTTCACCAATTTGTTGACCTTGATTCTTTTCTGGACACCGTTGGCAATCTCTTCTATGGTAAGCTTTAGCTTAATGCGCAGGTTGGAACCTTTCATGGTTGCCCGGCGACCACCACGGCCTCCGCCACCTCCACCAAAACCGAAAGCACCACCAAAAATATCTCCGAACTGATCGAAGATATCCTCCATGTTCATGTTGTGGAAACCTCCACCGCCTCCGGCCGCTCCACCCAGTCCGGCGTGGCCAAACTGATCGTAGCGCTGCTTTTTCTCTGGATTGCTAAGTACCTCGTAGGCCTCGGCCGCTTCTTTAAAGTTCTCTTCCGCTTCTTTATCACCCGGGTTTTTATCCGGGTGATACTTGATGGCCATCTTGCGGTAAGCCTTTTTGATCTCCGACTCGGAAGCGCTGCGTGTTACGCCCAGAACTTCGTAAAAATCACGTTTTGCCATGCTGTCCCTTTCCTTCGCTTAGTCCCCGATCACCACTTTGGCATACCGGATTACTTTATCGTTGAGGTAGTATCCTTTTTCCATCACGTCCACTACCTTGCCTTTCAAGTCGTCCGATGGAGCCGGTATTTTAGTCAGTGCCTCATGGAGGTCCAAATCGAACTCCTTGCCGTAGGCTTCCACCTCTTTTAATCCTTTTCCGGTAAGCAGGTTGGCAAACTTTTGATGCAGTAAGCCAAAACCTTCCTTGATGGCAGTCAGATCTTCCGACTTTTCATTGGAGGCAATGGCCCGCTCAAAGTCATCCAGCACCGGAAGTAAATCTTTGATCACGCCCTCACCGGCCGTTTTAATCAATTCGATGCGCTCTTTGGCGGTTCGCCTGCGGAAATTTTCGAATTCCGCATACAAACGTTTGTACTTGTCTTGTGCTTCCAGCAATTGATCTTCCGCACTTGGTTCAGCCTTCTTAGTGGCCTCAGTATCGGTTTCGTTCGCTTCAGCGTTGTCAGCAGGGGCCTCCTGTGCTTCGCTGGTTTCGGTAGACTCCATTTCTTCTTCGTTCGGAATAGCTTCTTGCTCTTTCGTACTCATGATTGCTGATTTGATGAGTTAGCCCCGCGCAATGCAAATTGCCTGCCAACGGACGCCGTCCGTCAAATTGGCACAATGCTTCGCCAAATGGGTCGGCAAAAATAAGAAACCCCGGTGGAAACCGGGGAATCACAATGCATTTGAAAGGAAATGGCCTTAGCCCTCTGACAGGTGCTTGGCCAATGTGGCATGCAAGCTGGGCCCTCTCAGGTTTTTGGCGAGAATAATTCCGTTCGCGTCAATCAAAAAGCTGTAGGGAATGCCGCGTACCTCATAGGCGCGACTGGCCATTTGCTGGTTGTCCCAAACATGGGCCGGCCAGCTTAGATTATCTTGCTTAATAGCTTGTAGCCATGGGGCTTTTTGGCGGTCGAGCGACACGCTAAAAATCTCAAAGCCATCAGCATTTTTAAAATTTGCCTCGTGGAATTCTTTGTAAGCATTCACTACGTTAGGGTTTTCCCTACGGCAAGGACCACACCAAGACGCCCAGAAATCGAGCAACACCATTTTGCCGCGCAATTCCGAAAGTTTTATCGATTCCCCAGCCGGGTTTTTCAATTCAATGTCAGGAGCCATATTGCCCACTTTGATCCCTACGATGCCTTGTGGCGTTTTGGGGGTCCAACCACCTATCAAAAGCATAATTGCCAAGGCAGTGGTGACCGGAAGGGCCTTCTTTATCCAAGTGTTCATCATCCCTGTGTGTCTTTTTTAGTCTTCTTCGCCTTTTTAAAGGCTTTAACGTATTTATCCAACTCTTGGTGCAGGGCCATGCCTCGAAGGTTTTTGGCAACAATCACTCCGTTGGCGTCTACCAAAAAGCTGGACGGGATCGACCGAACATTGTAAGAGGCTGCAGCCTCACTGCTCCAGAATTTCAGGTCACTTACATGAGCCTCCCAGGCCAAGCCGTCCTTTTCGATGGCTTTTTCCCAAGGTCCTTTAGAACGATCTAAGGAAACACTATAAATCTCAAAGCCTTTGGCCTCTTTCCATTTGGCATTGGAATACTTGTGGTAAGCGTTTACTACGTTGGGGTTTTCACGACGACAGGGGCCACACCAGGAAGCCCAAAAATCGATCAAAACCATTTTTCCACGAAGTGAGGAAAGCGTGATCACCTTTCCATCGGGATTTTCCAGGGCAATTTCAGGCGCCATATCACCAATGTTGGTACCAACGGACGGGCCGCTAAATGTAAACTGGTAGGAAAAGCCCGCGATGGCAAGAATGCCTGCAATAACCATCCATTTTTTCATAATCGTAGTTCTTTTAAGTGTGCCTTACAATTTGGGCACCAATGTTTTGGAGTCGGGTATCGATGTGCTGATACCCACGGTCAATCTGTTCAATGTTTCGAATGATGCTGGTTCCCTCTGCCGAAAGAGCCGCAATCAACAACGAAACCCCGGCACGAATATCCGGTGAAGTCATTTCAATCCCCCGCAATGGATATTGACGATTGAGGCCGATAACCGTTGCCCGGTGAGGATCGCACAAAATAATTTGTGCACCCATGTCGATGAGTTTGTCCACGAAGAAAAGGCGGCTCTCAAACATTTTTTGATGAACGAGTACACTGCCCTTGGCTTGTGTGGCTACCACCAGCACTATGCTCAAAAGGTCGGGTGTGAAACCAGGCCATGGTGCATCGGCAATGGTGAGGATTGAACCGTCTATAAAGGTATCAATTTCGTAGCGTTCCTGCTCCGGGATATACAAATCGTCTCCCCTTAGCTCAATTTGAATGCCAAGTTTGCGAAACACCTCAGGGATCATGCCCAAGTCGGGGTAGCTCACTCCTTTAATAGTGATCTCACTGCGGGTCATGGCAGCTAAGCCAATGAAACTGCCAATCTCAATCATGTCTGGCAGTATACGGTGCTCACAACCGCCCATGTAGTCCACTCCTTCAATGGTGAGCAAGTTGGAGCCGATGCCTGAAATTTTGGCACCCATACGCACCAACATTTTACACAGCTGCTGCAGATAAGGTTCACAAGCTGCGTTGTAGATGGTCGTAGTGCCTTTGGCCATCACTGCGGTCATCACCACATTGGCCGTTCCAGTTACCGAGGCCTCGTCCAGCAGCATGAAGGTGCCTTTGAGGTTTTCGCCACTGGCGCGGTAAAAGTTGGTTTTGGAATCGTATTCAAAAGTAGCTCCCAAGCGCTGGAAACCGATGAAGTGCGTATCCAACCTACGGCGACCAATTTTGTCGCCTCCGGGCTTAGGAATATAGCCTTTGCCAAAGCGGGCCAACAACGGTCCAACGATCATGATCGAGCCGCGCAGTCCAGATCCTTTCTGTTTGAATTCCTCAGTATTGAGGTATTCCAGGTCAACTTCTGCCGCAATAAATTCGTACGTCGATTCGTCCAATTGCGTCACCGAAACTCCAAGCGACCGCAAGAGGTCAATGAGTTTGTTGACGTCCCTAATATTGGGAATATTAGAAATGGTCACCTTCTCCGGGGTTAGCAGAACCGCACAGAGAATTTGAAGCGCTTCGTTTTTGGCGCCTTGGGGGGTAAGTTCTCCACGGAGTTGTTGGCCTCCGGTGATCTCAAAAAAACTCATGGTGTGATTGGGATAGGGGATGTCCGGAAGCGTAAGCTGCAAACGTTCAATGGCGCTTCTTCCTGGAGTTCTTGGATTTTGATTTGGTCTTTTTCTTTTTGTTGCGCGACAGAATGTCGTTTGTAGCGTCCAAGGTGAAACCTTCCGAGGGTTTCAGTTTGCCTTCTGACATCCGGTCAAGGTGGTCGAATATGACCTGGTCATTCACCGAGTCTCGGTTCCAGCTCAGGTAACTGCGTTTCATCAGGTTGGCCAACACACCGGCCATATACGCCTTGTCATCGCCATCCTCTTTGTCTGCCAGAGAATCAATCATCAACTCAACCGACTTGCCGTAGTGTTTGAAACGAATGGAGCGAGAAGGGTAGGGAACGGGTTCCGGCTTTTGCTTGCGCAAATCTTCTTTGGGTACATCATAAGGACAATCTACGTCCAACTTGAATTCTGATATCAAAAAGAGGTGTGTCCAAAGTTTTTGGTGATAATCTTCTACCTCTTTCACCGATGGGTTCAGTTGAGCCATCATGCTCACAATAGAGCGGGCAGCCTTGTTGCGTTCCTCGCGGTCTTCTAACTCACAGGCTTGTTCGACCATTTGTTGGATATGGCGACCATATTCGCGCATTTCCATTACCGGCCGACTAGTATTGTAGTCCATTAATCAGGAATAAAGTAATTCGAAATAAGGGTCTGAAAATTATTCAGGGAGAGGCCAAATGTAGCCAATTCCATAAGAAGCCCCAAACCATAGGGTAAAGCGTAACCCTACCTTAAGAAACGATTTTAAGCTTAGCAAACTTCAATAAAAGCTGTTTGTTGCCCGCCGATTGAAAAAATACAGTAGCCTTCTGATTCGGATAAGCACCTTCCAGGTTCAACACCTTGCCTTTGCCAAATCGTTCGTGCTCCACCTGCATGCCCACTTGCAAATCTTTTAGGTCATCGCCAGCAAAATTGCCCGGCTTATTGGCCGCAGCTTGCGGTGTCACCAGGTTACGTGGCTTGGGCATTACCGAAGCTCGGGTAGCGGTAGCTGTTTTGCTGGTCATCGTAGAAGAAACACCTTTACCTGCTGTTCCAGGCACTTCATTGATGAAACGACTATCGATCTCTTCGATGAAGCGACTGGGTTCGCAATAGATCAAATTTCCCCACCGATAGCGGCTGGTGGCATAAGAAATGTAAGCTTTCTGCTCTGCCCGCGTGATGGCAACGTAAAACAACCGTCGTTCCTCTTCCAGTTCTGACCTTGAGTTGAGAGCCAGTTGAGAGGGAAAAAGGTTTTCTTCCATACCGACAATAAAAACAAATGGAAACTCAAGCCCTTTGGCAGAGTGTACCGTCATTAGGGTAACCCTCGGTTTGCCGTCGTCGTCTTGGTCCTTCTTGTCTACATCCGTCAGCAGGGCAATGTCTTGCATGTACAGTTCTAATGAAGAAGAGCTACCATCGGCGGTGGCGTTTTCCGAAAACTCCTTCAAGCCTGCCAACAACTCTTGTACGTTCTCGTAACGACTGATGTCCTCAGGGGTATCCTTTTTACTATACAGTTCTTTTAGTATACCTGAATGAGAGGCAATGGTATGGCCTACTTCATAAGCCGTTTTTTTATCCAGCAAAGCCTGAAAGCTCTGAATCATGGTCACAAAGTCGTTGAGCTTGTTGCGAACCGCTCCTGAAAGTTGCACCTGGTATTGATTCGGGTTGGTAATAATGTCCCAGATGCTAACTCCTGCTGTATTGGCCGCCACCACCAAACGTTCCACCGTAGTATTGCCCAAACCACGTTTGGGGTAGTTGATGATTCTTTTTAAAGCTTCTTCATCGGCTGGGTTGAGGGTGAGCCGAACATAGCCCAGCAGATCTTTTATCTCTTTACGTTGATAGAAAGACAGGCCCCCATAAATCTTGTAAGGAATGTTGAGCTTACGCAGCCCTTCCTCCATTGACCTCGACTGTGAGTTGGTACGGTATAAAATGGAAAAGTCGCTGTAAGGCATCGCTTCGCTGGCTGAAAGGTTGAAGATTCGATGCGCAACGTTGCTGCCTTCTTCGTTGTCGGTCAAGGCCCCGAAGACCTCAATACGCTCACCAGTATCGTTGGCCGTCCAAACCTCTTTTTTCAGTTGGTCTTTGTTTTTATCGATGATGCTGTTGGCCGCTGAAACGATGTTTTTGGTGCTCCGGTAGTTCTGTTCCAATTTATATACCCCGGCATCTGGATACTCTTTTTGAAAGTTGAGAATGTTGGCAATATCGGCTCCACGAAACGCATAAATACTCTGTGCATCGTCTCCTACCACGCAAATGTTTTCGTGTTGAGCCGCAAGTGCTTTGAGGATTTTGTACTGTGAGAAGTTGGTGTCCTGAAACTCATCTACCATTACGTAGCGAAACTTGCGCTGGTATTTGTACAACACATCAGGGTAGTCCCGTAGCAATACATTGGTTTTAAAGAGCAGGTCGTCAAAGTCCATGGCACCGGCCTTGAAACACCTTCGTTCATACGTCTCATAAATTTTACCCAGTAAGGGCTTGCGACTCTGCACATCATCCGATTGGATGGTGGTGTTGGCATTGTAAGCCCGGGCGGAGAGCAGGTTGTTTTTTGCCGACGATATACGGTTCAAGACCAAATTGGGCTTGTAAACCTTATCATCAAGGTTCATCTCTTTAATAATGGTACGCAACAAGCTCTTGGAATCGTCCGTGTCGTAGATGGTAAAGTTGGCCGGGTAGCCCAGTTTCTCGGCTTCTACGCGCAGGATGCGAGCAAAAATAGAGTGAAAAGTGCCCATCCAAATGTTGCGGGCTTCTCCTTCGCCTACAATGTTGCCAATGCGGTCTTTCATTTCCCGGGCAGCCTTATTGGTAAAGGTGAGCGACAAGATCCGAAAAGGGTCCACCCCCTTTTGTATAAGGTATGCTACGCGCATCGTGAGTACCCGGGTTTTGCCAGAACCCGCACCGGCAATCACCATCACCGGGCCTTCGGTATGTTCAACTGCCTTTCGTTGCGATTCGTTAAGTCCTTCTAAGTAGTCCATCCCTGCAAACTTAGCTATTCCCTGAGTGGGCAAAGCGATCCGGGAGCCGGATTTTATAAACAGAAAAAGTGCCGTCGATCAATCACGAATTCGACCGGTTCGAAACGAAATGGAAGGTCGATTTCAACTCCTCCAAATGCCTGAATAAATGAGCATTATTTTCTTGGAAAAATTTAGATTGGGACGTTTGGATATTCAATATTATCCTGTACATTTGCAGCCCCTAAATTAACTGGGAATCCATAGAGTAGAGAAAAATAAAGGTTTTTAACCACTATGCCTACGATTCAACAATTAGTTCGTAAAGGACGGGTAACCAAGACCAAAACCAGCAAGTCGGCTGCACTTAATTCTTGCCCACAACGCCGTGGAGTTTGTGTACGTGTGTATACTACCACACCCAAGAAACCAAACTCGGCCATGCGTAAAGTGGCACGTGTGCGTTTAACCAACGGCAATGAAGTAAACGCCTACATCCCTGGCGAAGGTCACAACCTGCAGGAACACAGCATTGTGTTGGTTCGTGGTGGTCGTGTGAAAGACCTTCCGGGAGTTCGGTACCATATCGTTCGCGGTGCACTCGACACCGCTGGTGTGGAAGGCCGCGCACAACGCCGTTCCAAGTATGGAACCAAACGTCCTAAAAAATAAATCAGCTCTTCGTTAGCGATCATTTGTAGCCATGAGAAAGACCAAAGCCAAAAGAAGACCCGTGATGCCGGACCCCCGGTATAACGATGTGATGGTTTCCCGCTTCGTCAACAACCTGATGTTGTCCGGTAAGAAAAGTACTGCCTACACCATCTTCTACGAAGCCATGGATATTATCGAAAGCAAAATCGAAGATGGTAGTGGATTAGAACTCTTCAAAAAAGCGGTTGAAAACGTCACCCCTCAAGTAGAGGTGCGTAGTCGACGGGTAGGTGGATCTACTTTTCAGATTCCTACCGAAATCCGCAACAGCCGCAAGCTTTCTCAAGCCATGAAATGGATGATCTCTTACGCTCGCCGTCGTAACGGCAAGTCGATGGGGTCCAAGTTGGCGGATGAACTGATGGCAGCTTCCCGTGAAGAGGGTGGCGCTTTTAAAAAGAAAGAAGATACACACCGGATGGCAGAGGCAAACAAAGCCTTCTCCCACTTCCGGGTTTGATATCAATCATTGATAAGCAAGCATTAAGCACCTAAGGCAATGGCCAAGAGAGACTTAAATTACACCCGGAACATCGGTATCGCTGCCCACATCGATGCTGGTAAAACCACCACCACCGAGCGGATTTTGTACTACGGTGGAGTGAGCCATAAAATTGGTGAAGTGCACGACGGTGCCGCCACCATGGACTGGATGGAGCAAGAGCAGGAGCGTGGAATTACCATTACTTCTGCTGCTACTACTCTCAACTGGAACTACCGCGAAAAAGATTATCACGTAAACATCATCGATACTCCAGGACACGTTGACTTTACTGTAGAAGTAAATCGCTCTTTGCGTGTGTTGGACGGATTGGTGTTCCTGTTCAGTGCTGTAGATGGTGTGGAGCCTCAGTCAGAAACCAACTGGCGTTTGGCTGATAACTACAATGTGCCCCGAATTGGATTTGTCAACAAAATGGATCGTCAAGGGTCAGACTTTCTCAATGTTTGCCGGCAGGTAAAAGAAATGTTGGGATCGCACGCCTTGCCACTTCAAATTCCAATTGGTTCAGAAGACGATTTCAAAGGAGTGGTGGATTTGATCAACTTCCGTGGAATTGTTTGGAATGAGCACGATCAGGGAATGACTTTCGAAACCATCGACATTCCTGAAGACGTTTTGGAAGAAGCTACCGAATACCGCGAGAACCTTCTCGAAGCCGTAGCTGAATTCAACGATACTTTGATGGAGAAGTATTTCGAAGATCCAGAGTCGCTCACCGAGCGCGAAATTTTGGATGCACTTCGTGAAGCTACCATCGGAGGTAAAGTAGTACCCATGATGTGTGGTTCTGCTTTCAAAAATAAAGGGGTACAATCCATGCTCGACATGGTGATGGAGATTCTTCCTTCCCCACTGGATACGCAAGCTATTGAGGGCACCAACCCCGATACCGAAGAGCCCGAGTCACGCAAGCCTAGCGTAGACGAGCCTTTCGCAGCGCTGGCATTCAAAATTGCTACCGACCCTTATGTAGGCCGCTTGTGTTTCACCCGCGCTTACTCTGGTGTGTTGCCTTCAGGTTCTTATGTGTTGAATACACGGACCGGCAAGAAAGAGCGTATTTCTCGCATTTACCAAATGCATGCTAACAAGCAAAATCAAATCAACGAGTTGCCAGCGGGTGACATCGCTGCATTGGTTGGCTTTAAAGACATCAAAACTGGTGATACCCTCTGTGCTGAGAAAGCACCGATCGTATTAGAATCGATGAACTTCCCCGATCCAGTTATCGGCGTTGCCATCGAGCCCAAAACCCAGGCTGATGTAGATAAACTGGGAACTGCTTTGGCCAAGCTGGCAGAAGAAGATCCTACTTTCCAAGTGCGTACTGATGAGGAAAGCGGTCAAACCGTTATCTCCGGTATGGGTGAGTTACACCTCGACATTATTCTCGATCGCCTCAAGCGTGAGTTTAAAGTAGAATGTGATCAGGGAGCGCCTCAAGTAAACTACAAAGAAGCCATTCGTGGTAATGTAGATCACCGTGAGGTTTACAAAAAACAAACTGGTGGTCGTGGTAAGTTTGCCGACATCGTAGTAACCATTGGTCCTGCTGATGAGGATTGGATGGAAGAAAACCGCGATAAGAAATCACTTCAGTTTGTCAACAAGGTGAAGGGCGGTAACGTACCAAAAGAATTTATTCCATCAGTGGAAAAAGGATTCGGCGAGGCCATGAAAAATGGTGTTTTGGCCGGCTTCCAACTGGAGAGCTTGAAAGTATCTCTTTTGGATGGATCATTCCACGCTGTGGATTCTGATCAACTCTCTTTTGAGCAAGCTGCCAAGATGGCTTACCGTACTGCATTGCCCAGAGCAACTCCAGTATTGATGGAGCCCATCATGAAGCTGGAGGTTGTTACTCCGGAAGAAAACATGGGTGACGTTGTGGGTGACCTCAACCGTCGTCGTGGACAAATCGAAGGAATGGATGATCGTAACGGAGCCAAAGTAGTGAAGGCCAAAGTGCCTCTCTCAGAAATGTTCGGTTACGTCACCGATCTACGGACCATCACCTCGGGTCGTGCCAACTCTACCATGGAGTTTTCGCACTACTCCGATGCTCCGCGCAACATCTCAGAAGAGGTGATTGCAAAAGTTAAAGGTAATGTCACTGCATAATACAAGTCTCTGATGGCTCAACGGATCAGAATCAAGCTAAAATCCTACGATCACAACCTGGTTGACAAGTCAGCCGAAAAGATCGTAAAGACCGTGAAATCGACCGGAGCGGTAGTTAGTGGACCTATTCCACTCCCTACGCACAAGCGTATTTTTACCGTACTGCGTTCGCCACACGTGAATAAAAAGTCACGCGAGCAGTTCCAACTGTCTTCCTACAAAAGGTTGATGGACATCTACAGTTCTTCTTCGAAGACGGTAGACGCACTCATGCGTTTGGAATTGCCCAGTGGTGTAGAAGTTGAAATTAAGGTCTGATCTCGTAGGGTCATTAATTAGTAGTAAGTCATGTCAGGTATCATTGGAAAAAAGGTCGGGATGACCAGCATTTTCACCGAAGAGGGCAAAAACGTTGCTTGCACGGTGATTGAAGCGGGTCCCTGTGTGGTCACTCAGGTGCGCACACAAGAAACCGACGGATACGAGGCCGTTCAGTTAGGATACGGTGAGCGTAAGGAGAAAAATACCCCTGCTCCCCTTCAAGGCCATTTCAAAAGATCGGGTACTACTCCCAAAGCGAAACTGGTAGAATTCAAAAGCTTCGAGCAAGAAGTGAATGCTGGTGATGAAATCACAGTTGATCTCTTTGTTGAAGGTGAATTTGTTGATGTTGTTGGCACTACCAAAGGAAAAGGTTTTCAAGGGGTTGTTAAGCGCCATGGCTTTGCCGGTGTGAATGATGCTACCCACGGACAGCATAACCGTTTACGTGCTCCCGGTTCTATTGGTGGAGCTTCTTATCCTGCGCGTGTATTCAAAGGCATGCGTATGGCTGGCCAAACCGGAAATGCTCGCAGAAAGGTAACCAACCTTCGTGTGCTTAAAGTGATGACCGACAAAAATCTGCTGGTCGTTAAAGGTGCTATCCCAGGGCCGAATGGTTCCTACGTAATTGTTGAGAAATAATGGAATTAGCAGTATTCAATACCAGCGGCAAGGAGACCAAAAAGGTCAAATTGAACAAGGCGGTATTCGGCATTGAGCCTAACGATCACGCCATTTATCTGGACGTGAAGCAGTTTTTGGCCAACCAACGTCAGGGAACGCACAAAGCAAAAGAGCGTGGAGAGATTACCGGAAGCACCCGTAAGATCAAGCGCCAAAAAGGAACAGGTACTGCTCGTGCCGGTAGCTTGAAAAACCCTTTGTTCAAAGGTGGTGGTCGTGTTTTCGGCCCAAGGCCTCGGAGCTACAGCTTCAAACTCAACAAAAAGCAAAAACAATTGGCTCGCAGGTCTGCCCTCAGTGCCAAGGTGAAGGAATCGGGCCTCGTGGTCGTGGAAGATTTCACTATGGCAGCAGCCAAAACCAAAGAATACGTTGGTATCCTCAACAATTTGAAAGTAGCGGACAACCGTAGCTTGATTGTCATTGGGGAAAACAACAAAAACATTGTGCTTTCCTCCCGCAATTTGCAAAACTCTCATGTGGTCACTGTTTCAGAATTGAACACCTATGAGATTGTGAAAGCAAAAAATGTAGTGATCAGCGAAAGTGCACTCACACAGATTGAAACTCAATTAAGCTAATCGGGTCATGGAAATCATTTTGAAGCCGGTAATTACCGAAAAGATGACCGCCATCAGCGAGAAATACAATCGCTATGGATTTCTGGTCAATCGCAATGCGAACAAGCTCCAGATCAAAGAAGCCGTTGAGCAACAATATGGTGTTTCCGTTTCTGCTGTCAATACCATGATTCATGGTGGTAAAGCGCGTCAGCGGTATACCAAGACCGGCATTCAGCGCGGACGCACCAACAGTTTTAAAAAGGCGATTGTAACCTTGATGGAAGGTGATACGATCGATTTCTATAGCAGCATTTAAGTTAAGAACGATGGCAGTTAGAAAGATAAGACCGATTACTCCGGGCCAGCGCCATAAAGTAGTGAGTGCGTTTGATACGCTCACTGCCTCTGTCCCTGAAAAATCACTCATCGGCTCGCTGAAGAAATCCGGTGGACGGAACAACAGCGGTAAGATGACCATTCGCCACCGTGGTGGTGGTCACAAACGCCGTTATCGTGAAATTGACTTTAAACGTACCAAGCACGGTGTTCCAGGTATTGTAAAATCCATCGAGTATGATCCCAACCGCAGTTCACGTATTGCGTTGGTCTATTACAAAGATGGTGACAAACGTTACATCATTGCTCCCAACGGACTGCAAGCAGGACAAGAGATCGTATCAGGTAAAGGCGCAGCTCCTGAAATTGGAAATACACTGTTCCTATCCGAAATTCCTCTTGGAACCATCATTCACTGTATCGAGTTGAATCCTGGTAAAGGTGCACAAATGGCACGCAGTGCTGGTGCTTATGCTCAGTTGGCTGCTAAAGACGGTAAGTACGCAGTAGTGAAATTGCCTTCAGGTGAAACCCGGATGGTGTTGTTAACCTGTCTCGCTACCATTGGATCAGTATCCAATTCCGAACACCAATTGACCCGTTCAGGTAAAGCTGGTCGCAGCCGTTGGCTGGGCCGTCGTCCACGCACTCGTGGTGTAGCCATGAACCCGGTTGATCACCCAATGGGTGGTGGTGAAGGTCGTTCTTCTGGAGGGCACCCACGTTCACGCAACGGCATGCCAGCCAAAGGGTACAAAACCCGCGCTAAGAAAAAAGCATCGAACCGTTACATCATTGAAAAACGGAAAAAATAATTAGGACATGAGCCGCTCGCTTAAGAAACCTCCTTTCGTACACTACAAGCTCAATAAGCGTGTAGAAGACGCTCAGGCCTCCGGCAAAAAGTCGGTGATCAAAACTTGGTCCCGTGCTTCAATGATTACCCCGGATTTTGTTGGCCTGACCATTGCCGTGCACAACGGAAACAAATTCATTCCGGTATACGTCACCGAGAACATGGTAGGGCATAAATTGGGAGAGTTTGCTCCCACCCGTACCTGGCGCGGACACGCCGGACAGAAAAAAGACAAAGGCAAACGCTAATAAAGAGGAACCATGGGAGTTCGTAAACAACAAGCCGCCGATGCGCGGAAAGAAGCTCGCAAAAGCCTCTACCTGGCCAGGTTGAACAACTGTCCTACCTCGCCACGGAAGATGCGCCTGGTCGCCGATATGATTCGCGGCACCGAAGTGATGGAAGCCAGCAGCATTTTGCAATTCAGCAAAAAAGAAGCGGCCCGTCGTATGGAAAAACTGTTGTGGTCAGCCATTTCAAACTACGAGCAAAAGTCGGGTGAGAAGTGGGAGAGTGGAAACCTCTTTGTAAAAGAAGTAATGGTAGACAGTGCTCGGATCTTGAAGCGGATTCAACCCGCTCCACAAGGACGTGCTCACCGCATCAACAAGCGTTCAAATCACGTGACTCTCGTATTGGGAAGCCTCAACGATGAGTTCATCGAAGATATTCAAGCAGAAGAAATCGATTCGTAAACATGGGACAAAAGACTAATCCGATCGGCAACCGCCTTGGCTTCATCAGAGGATGGGATTCTCACTGGTATGGTGGCCGTAAGTACGAAGACAAGCTGGTAGAAGATTACAAAATTCGCCGGTACCTAAAGGCTCGTCTGGAAAAAGCCAGTGTGTCCAAAGTTGTTATCGAACGTACACTGAAGCTTATCACCATCACCATCTACACCGCGCGTCCGGGAATCATTATCGGAAAAGGCGGTCAGGAAGTAGATCGTTTGAAGGAAGAGTTGAAAAAACTCACCAAAAAAGATGTTCAGATCAACATCTTTGAGATCAAACGTCCTGAAGTAGACGCTCGTCTGGTAGCTGATAGCATTGCGCGTCAGATTGAAGGTCGGATTTCTTTCCGTCGTGCTACCAAAATGGCAGTAGCCTCTACCATGCGGATGGGAGCTGAAGGAATTAAAGTGACATTATCCGGTCGATTGAACGGGGCTGAAATGGCCCGGACCGAAAGTTATAAAGACGGTCGTATTCCGCTGCACACCTTCCGTGCAGACATCGACTATGCTTTGTCAGAAGCACATACCACTTACGGCCGAATTGGCGTGAAGGTGTGGATTTGTAAAGGCGAAGTATATGGCAAGCGCGACCTTTCGCCAAACGTTGGTGCCAGCAAAGGAAATTCTGGTGGTGGCAAAGGCAAAATGAGAAAGAAACGCTGATTCGAATAACCTGATCTTTTAAAAGGGCAAACGAGATGTTACAGCCGAAAAAAGTAAAACGCAGAAGAGTCCAGAAAGGCCGCATCAAAGGCAATTCTGGCCGTGGCCACCAGTTGGCATTCGGAACCATGGGGATCAAAACCCTCGATGGAGGCCGACTCACCAGCCGTCAAATTGAGGCTGCTCGTATTGCGATGACCCGTTACATGAAACGGGAAGGACAAGTATGGATTCGAATCTTTCCGGATACTCCGATCACCAGCAAACCAGCTGAAGTACGGATGGGTAAAGGAAAGGGAGCATTGAGCCACTGGGTTGCTAAAGTACGTCCGGGCCGCATCCTCTTCGAACTCGAAGGTGTTCCCCGTGAAATTGGGGAAGAGGCGCTTCGGCTGGCCTCACAGAAACTGCCGGTATTGACCAAGTTTGTGATCAGAAGAGATTATTCTGGCAATTAATATTAAGAGAGGATGAAACCTTCCGTAATCGCCGAAATGACCAACCAAGAGTTGGTGGAAACCCTTGAGGAGCACTTCCTGGCTTTTCGTAAGATGAAACTCAACCATGCAGTTTCTACACTCGAAAACCCACTGGAACTCCGCGCCAAGCGCAGGGTTATTGCCCGTATCAAAACGGAGCTCAACAAACGTCAAACGCAAGAAAAAGCATAATCATGTCCGAGCGTAACCTGAGGAAAGAACGGATCGGTATCGTTACCAGCGATAAAATGGCGAAATCCATTGTGGTATCGGTAGAACGGAAGGTAAAACACCCGAAATACGGGAAGTTCGTTAAAAAGACCAAGAAGTTTGTTGCCCACGACGAGCAAAACGAATGTGGAATCGGTGATACCGTTAGGATCATGGAAACCCGTCCGCTTAGCAAACGCAAAAACTGGCGTTTGGTTGAGGTGATCGAAAAAGCCAAGTAATCCAATTCAAAGCACGGACTTAATAACAATTTGAAGCCATGATTCAGCAGGAATCCAGGTTAGGAGTAGCAGACAACAGCGGAGCGAAAGAAGTGCTTTGCATCCGGGTACTCGGCGGAACCAAACGCCGGTATGCCAGTGTTGGAGACAACATCGTCGTGTCTGTTAAAGATGCTATGCCTTCAGGCAACGTAAAAAAAGGACAAGTCTCCAGAGCAGTGGTCGTGCGTACCCGCAAGGAAGTACGCCGTCAGGACGGATCTTACATCCGCTTCGACGACAACGCTGTAGTACTGCTCAACAATGCAGGCGAGATGCGTGGAACACGTATTTTCGGTCCCGTTGCTCGTGAATTGCGTGAAAAACAATACATGAAAATCGTATCGCTGGCACCAGAGGTGCTTTGATCGACAATAATTGCAGACGATGCAAAAGAAGTTACACATCAAAAAAGGCGATCGGGTTAAAGTAATCGCCGGCGAATCCAAAGGAAGTGAAGGCAAAGTGCTTTTCATTGACCGGGATAAAAACCGTGCAACGGTAGAAGGTGTCAACCTTGTTTCGGTACACACCAAGCCCAATGCACAGCACCCAGACGGTGGCATCATTCAAAAAGAAGCTACTGTGCACCTCTCCAACCTTATGATTGTTGATGGCAGTGGAAATGCTTCCCGCATTGGTCGGAAGGTAGAAAACGGAAAAATTGTGCGTTACTCTAAAAAATCCGGGGAGAACATCAAATGAGCTATCAACCACGTTTGAAAACCACTTATAACGATACGATTCTTCCCAGTTTGAAGGAGAAGTATGGTTATAGCACGGTCATGAAAGTGCCCAGGCTTACCAAAATTGTGTTGAGCCAGGGATTGGGAGCTGCCGTTTCTGACAAGAAGCGCATTGAGTCTTCAGTAAATGAAATGAGCTTGATCGCTGGACAGAAGGCTGTGCCTACGTTCTCTAAAAAAGACATCTCCAACTTTAAACTTCGTAAGGGCATGCCCATCGGAGCAAAAGTGACCCTACGTGGTGTGAAGATGTATGAATTCCTTGACCGTTTGATCTCCGTGTCTTTGCCACGGACCCGTGATTTCCGCGGCATCAACAACAAAGGATTTGATGGACGGGGAAACTATACCCTCGGAATAAAAGAGCAGATCATTTTCCCAGAAATTGATATTGATAAGGTGCCACACATTCAGGGAATGGACATCACCTTTGTGACCACTGCTGATACCAACGAAGAAGCGTTGGCCTTGTTAACTGAATTCGGATTACCCTTTAAAAAATAAATCATGGCGAAAGAGTCGATGAAAGCCCGGGAGCGCAAACGTGAGCGCATGGTAGCTCAATACGCTGATAAGCGTGCTGCACTGAAAGCTGCCGGTGATTACGATGCTTTGCAAAAGCTTCCAAAAAACTCGTCGAAAGTACGGATGCACAACCGTTGCAAACTCACCGGACGTCCACGTGGCTATATGCGTCACTTCGGAATCAGTCGGGTTACTTTCCGCGAAATGGCTGTTGCCGGTTTGATTCCTGGTGTAACCAAAGCCAGCTGGTAATAACTCATTGACGAAAAGGCAAAAACAGCACTGCAATGACTGATCCTATAGCCGATTACCTGACCCGTATCCGGAATGGCATTAAAGCCAACCACCGTGTAGTGGAAATTCCAGGGTCCAACATCAAGCGGGAAATGACCAAAATCCTGTTTGAAAAAGGGTATATCCTAAATTATAAGTTTGAAGAAGCTGGATACCAAGGCACCATCAAAATTGCCTTGAAGTATCATCCGGTTTCCAAAGTTCCTGCCATCCGTAAGCTGGTCCGCGTGAGCTCCCCAGGTTTGCGGTCCTACACCGGAGTAAGCAATTTGCCTCGGGTACTCAACGGGTTGGGTGTAGCCATTATGTCTACCTCCAAAGGCTTGATGACCGACAAAGAAGCGCGCAAGCAAAATGTGGGTGGCGAAGTTATTTGTTACGTCTACTAAAAGAACACGAAAATGTCACGGATAGGTAAAGCGCCCATCAATATTCCTTCGGGAGTGACCGTTACTTTCGCCAACAAAGTGGTGACAGTGAAAGGGCCTAAAGGTGAACTGTATCAGGATATCGATCCTGCCATCACCGTTCAAATCGAAGAAGGTGTTGTGACTTTTGAGCGTGCTTCTGACGCCAAAGATCACCGTGCCAAACACGGACTCTACCGCTCGTTGGTTAACAACATGGTGATTGGTGTTTCCCAAGGCTACAAATTAGAACAAGAGTTGGTGGGTGTAGGTTATCGTGCCAATTCAAAAGGGCAAGACCTTGAATTGTCTTTGGGTTTCTCTCACAATATCATTTTCAGAATTCCGGAAGAAGTAAAAGTATCTACCGTATCTGAACGTGGTAAGAGCCCAGTCATCACTCTTGAATCGCACGACAAGCAATTGATCGGTGCGGTAGCGGCCAAAATCCGTTCACTACGGAAACCAGAGCCCTACAAAGGAAAAGGAATTCGTTTTGTCGGTGAGCAAATTCGCCGGAAAGCAGGTAAAGCTGCAGGTAAATAATAGAGCACAATGGCGATTACAAAAAGTTACCGTAGAAGCCGGATTAAAAAACGCATTCGGAAGATCGTTTCCGGTACTGCTGCTAAGCCACGTCTCTCGGTGTTCCGCAGCAACAAAGAAATTTATGCCCAATTGGTCGATGACCTAAGTGGCGAGACCATCCTTTCCGTTTCTTCTTTGAAAGCCAAAGAAGCACATGAAGGCAACAAAACCGACCAGGCCAAATTTGTTGGCAATAAGGTCGCAGAGCTTGCCAAAGGAAAGGGAATTGAAGATGTAGTTTTTGACCGGAACGGTTACCTCTACCACGGTCGTGTGAAATCATTGGCTGAAGCCGCCCGCGAGGGTGGTCTTAAATTCTAAGTAAGAAATGGCAAACGCAAACGTAAGACGGGTTAAATCCAGTGAGATCGAGCTGAAAGATAAGCTCGTAGCCATTCGCCGGGTGACCAAAGTAACCAAAGGTGGACGTACCTTCAGTTTCTCTTCCATCGTAGTAGTTGGAAACGAAAAAGGGGTAGTAGGCCACGGACTTGGAAAAGCCAAAGAAGTAACTACCGGTATTGCGAAAGGAATCGACGATGCCAAGAAAAACCTGATCAAGGTACCCATCGTGAATGGAACTGTACCTCACGAGCAGGAAGGCAAGTACGGTGGGGCTCGCGTATTCTTGAAGCCCGCTTCAAATGGTACCGGTGTAATTGCTGGTGGTGCGATGCGTGCAGTATTGGAGAGTGTTGGTATTACCGATGTATTGGCCAAATCCAAAGGCTCTTCCAATCCACACAACGTAGTGAAAGCCACCCTCAATGCATTGATGCAAATGCGGGATGCGAAGACAGTGGCCGAGCACCGTGGAATTGACATCAAAAAAGTATTTAACGGGTAAGCGGTCCTCCGCCAAAAGAAAGAGTTATGGCAACCATCAAAGTGACCCAAGTAAGATCCAGAATCGATCGTCCTGAGCGCCAGAAGCGCACACTCGATGCGCTGGGGCTACGCAAAATGCACCAGACGGTAGAGCACGAAGCAACACCTCAAATTCTGGGCATGGTAAACCGTGTTTCTCACCTGGTGAAGGTAGAGGAAGTAAACTAACGACATTAAGCAGTTTTTAGAATGGGACTCGAAAATTTGAAACCGGCAGCCGGTTCTACCAAAAGCAAAAAGCGTGTAGGACGCGGACAAGGATCCGGATTCGGTGGAACTTCTACCCGCGGTCATAAAGGAGCTAAATCACGTTCAGGTTATTCAAAAAAGCTTGGATTTGAAGGCGGTCAGATGCCATTGCAACGCCGAATTCCTAAATTTGGATTCAAAAACATCAATCGTGTAGAATATCGGGGCATCAATCTCGACACCATACAAGGATTGGTAGATAATAAGAAAGTAACCGAAATCAATCAGGAAATACTGATTGCCAACGGTCTTGCTTCGAAAAATGATTTAATCAAGATTTTGGGCCGGGGAGAAATTTCCGCCAAAATCAAGGTAACCGCACACGGTTTTTCCGCTTCTGCCAAAGCAGCTATTGAAGCACAGGGAGGAGAAGCAGTTACCCTTTAATGCATAGGTTGCATGAAAAAGTTTTTTGAGACAATCAGCAACATATTTAAGATAGAAGACCTGAGAGCTAGGATTTTGGCCACCTTGGGTTTCCTGCTTATTTATCGCCTGGGCTCTTTCGTGGTATTACCCGGAATCAATTCAGAAATCCTTGAGCAAGCCAGCAGCAACGCTCAGGGAATTGCTGCTTTGTTGAACTTGTTTGCTGGTGGTGCCTTCTCCAGGGCCTCCATCTTTGCGCTGGGCATCATGCCTTACATCTCTGCCTCAATTGTAATGCAGTTGGCAGGTATTGCTGTTCCTTACATCCAAAAGATGCAAAAGGACGGTGAAAGCGGTCGCAAGAAGATCAACCAGTGGACGCGTTTGCTGACTATTCTCATTACTGCCGGACAAGCACCCGGATACATTGCAACTCAAGTACCCGATCAAGCTATTACCGTCGATCCAACTTTCTTCTGGATTTCATCCAAGGTATTGCTGGTAACCGGAACCATGTTTGTAATGTGGCTCGGTGAGCGCATAACCGACAAAGGAATCGGAAACGGAATTTCTTTGTTGATCATGATTGGCATCATTGCAACGCTTCCCACCGCGCTCGTCTACGAATTCGGTTACCGGATGGACAATGGTGGCTTGGTCATGTTCCTGGTAGAACTGGTATTCCTTTTACTGGTAACCATCGCAACGATCCTGTTAATACAAGGAACTCGCCGGGTTCCGGTCAACTTTGCCAAGAAAATTGTAGGCAACCGCCAATATGGAGGTCAGCGTCAATACATTCCATTGAAAGTGAATGCCGCTGGTGTAATGCCCATCATCTTTGCGCAAGCATTGATGTTTGTACCCGTAACGGTAGCAGGCTTTGGTAGCGGAGCAGAACTTTCCGCCTTTGCTGCAGCTTTCGCTGACATTACCGGATTCTGGTACAATGCCACCTTCTTTGTAATGATTATTCTCTTCACCTACTTCTACACTGCGATCACCGTCAATCCCAATCAGATGGCAGATGATCTCAAAAGAAACGGTGGATTCATCCCCGGGATCAAACCCGGTAAAAAGACGGCAGAATTTCTGGATAACGTAATGTCACGCATTACCCTTCCAGGAGCATTCTTCCTGGGCGTGGTAGCCATCCTTCCAGCATTCGCCATGATGGCAGGAGTATCTACCGGATTCGCCTATTTCTATGGCGGAACTTCCCTCCTCATTATGGTAGGGGTAACGCTCGATACCTTGCAGCAGATTGAAAGCCACTTACTCATGCGTCATTACGACGGTTTGATGAAGTCAGGAAAGATCAAAGGACGATCTTCCAGCGCTTTTGGCATGGCTGGGTAACACAGTCGGATTGTGGGTAAAGCAATTCTTCTGAAAACAGACGAGGAGGTAGAACTCCTCAGACAAAGTTCTTTACTTGTTGGAAAAACATTAGCGGAAGTGGCGAAACGGGTGCAACCCGGAGTCACAACGCTCGAACTCGACGAAGTAGCGGAAACCTTTATCCGCGACAACGGAGCAGTTCCCGGTTTCAAAGACCTCTACGGTTTTCCGAACACCCTTTGCATGTCAGTGAATCAGCAAGTGGTGCACGGAATTCCAGGCGACAAGCCACTTGAAAATGGCGACATCGTTTCGGTCGATTGCGGAGTGTTGATGAATGAATTCTATGGGGATTCGGCGTACACCTTTATGGTAGGCGAAGTAGACGAAGCAGTGAAAAAGCTGCTCAAAGTAACCCAGGAATGTTTGCAAAAAGGCATCGATGCAGCCGTAGCCGGCAACCGAATTGGAGACATCGGATACGCGGTTCAGCAACACGCTGAAGCCAACGGATACGGTGTAGTGAGAGAGTTGGTAGGACACGGCCTTGGCCGAAGCCTGCACGAAGGGCCAGAAGTACCCAATTACGGTAGAAGAGGAAGAGGGGCAAAGCTTAAAGAAGGAATGGTGTTGGCCATCGAGCCAATGATCAACCTTGGAATAAAAGCAGTACGGCAAGACAAAGATGGCTGGACCATCGTGACGGCCGACGGGGCACCTTCAGCACACTTTGAGCACGATGTAGCGATCCGTAAAGGAAAAGCTGATGTTTTATCCACCTTCGAGTACATCGAAGCAGTGTTGAACGAAAAAGAATAGAAACAATAAAAAAACAATATGGCGAAGCAACCGTCCATCGAACAAGACGGAGTAATCATTGAGGCATTGTCAAATGCCATGTTCCGGGTAGAACTCGAAAACGGACACATTATCACTGCGCACATTTCAGGAAAGATGCGGATGCACTACATCAAAATTCTTCCTGGTGACAAAGTGAAAGTTAGCATGTCGCCTTATGACTTGAGCAAAGGCCGGATCACATTCCGGTATAAATAAAAAGAGCAAACGATGAAAGTTCGCGCATCCATTAAGAAACGTAGTGCCGACTGCAAGATTGTCAAGCGGAAGGGACGTTTGTACGTGATCAACAAGAAAAATCCGAAGTTCAAACAACGCCAGGGGTAATCCTTCGGGGTTAACCAGCAAACCACAATATTATGGCAAGGATCGCAGGAATCGACTTACCCAAAAACAAACGGGGAGAGATTGGATTGACCTACATCTACGGTATCGGCCCCACCACGGCCCGCCAAATCTTGGACACTTCCGAGATTGATGTAAATAAAAAAGTTCAGGAATGGGATGATGCGGATCTGGCGAAGATTCGTGCATACATCAACGATCACCTGAAGGTGGAAGGTGCACTTCGTTCAGAAGTTCAACTGAACATCAAGCGTTTGATGGACATCGGATGCTACCGTGGCATTCGTCACCGTAACGGATTGCCGCTGCGCGGGCAACGTACCAAGAACAACAGCCGTACCCGGAAGGGCAAGCGTAAAACGGTTGCTAACAAGAAGAAAGCTACCAAGTAATCGGGTTGGTTTTAGGAAACTCCTACAACTCGTTTCACAACAGATTGAAGCATGGCTAAATCGAATACCAAGAAAAGAAAAGTTAAAGTTGATGCGGTAGGTGAAGCGCACATTCACGCTTCCTTCAACAACATCATTATTTCTTTGACCAACCGTACCGGTCAGGTGATCTCCTGGTCTTCCGCTGGAAAGCAAGGCTTTCGCGGTTCGAAGAAGAACACCCCTTATGCCGCTCAACAGGCTGCACAAGATTGCACCAAGGTAGCTTATGACGCAGGGTTGCGCAAAGTAAAGGTTTACGTTCGCGGACCAGGCTCAGGTCGTGAATCGGCCATTCGTACCATTCACAACAATGGTATCGAAGTAACCGAGATCGTAGACGTTACGCCATTGCCGCACAACGGGTGTCGCCCACCCAAACGTCGTCGGGTATAACAATCAGAATTTTCAGAGCCTGGAGTTACCATCAGAACAACTCCGGGTCATTTTTTATCAATTAGTCCGCCTCAGTGTGGACCTGAAAAGCAAGCCAAATGGCAAGATACAGAGGACCTAAGTCCAAAATTGCTCGCAAGTTCAAAGACCCCATCTTCGGTCCTGACCGCGCGTTGGAAAAGAAGAACTACCCTCCGGGAATGCACGGCCCGAACAAGCGTAGGATGAAACAATCCGAATACGCTGTTCAGTTGCAAGAAAAACAAAAAGCCAAGTACACCTACGGAATTCTCGAAAAGCAGTTTGCCAACTTGTTTGACAAAGCTTCTCGTTCTAAAGGGATTACCGGTGAGAACCTTTTGCAATTGTGTGAATCCCGTCTGGACAACACCGTATATCGTTTAGGACTTTCCCCAACTCGGCGGGGAGCCCGTCAGCTGGTATCGCACCGTCACATTACGGTGAATGGTGAAGTGGTCAACATTCCATCTTACCATCTACGTCCAGGAGATAAAATTTCCGTCCGTGAGCGTTCCAAGTCACTGGAAGTAATTTCCAACTCTGTTGGTGCTGCCAGTTCTTCCGCTTATCCATGGCTGGAGTTCAACCGTGATACCTTGACCGGCACTTATATCGCAGTGCCCAACCGGGAAGATATTCCCGAGAATATCAAGGAACAACTCATCGTTGAATTGTACTCCAAATAATTGATCTTGTTTTTCAACCAAATAAAGCTATTCGTATGGCCATTTTAGATTTTCAAAAGCCAGATAAAGTAATCATGCTCAATTCGGATGATCGTCACGGTCAGTTCGAGTTTCGCCCCCTGGAGCCTGGTTACGGCATTACGGTTGGAAATGCTCTGCGGAGGATTCTGCTCTCTTCTCTGGAAGGATTTGCAATTACTTCGGTAAAAGTGGAAGGGGTCGACCATGAATTTTCTACCATCAAAGGTGTGGCAGAAGACGTTACCGAAATTGTACTCAATCTCAAGCAGGTTCGCTTCAAGCAGCAAATTGAAGATACCAACTCCGAGCGCGTGAAAGTAAGTGTGAAAGGACAAGAAACTTTCACCGCTGGTGATATTGGTCGTTTCACTTCCGCTTTCCAGGTGCTGAATCCCGAATTGGTGATTTGCAACATGGATCCCGGTGTAGAAATTACCCTCGAACTAACCATCGATCGCGGTCGTGGTTATGTTCCCGCTGAAGAAAACAAAGAAGCTTCAGACGTAATTGGTGAAATCGCCATCGATTCCATCTTTACTCCGATTCGCAATGTGCGTTACAACATTGAGAACTACCGGGTAGAGCAGAAGACCGACTACGAAAAGTTGATCCTCGAAATCGACACCGATGGTTCGATTCATCCGAAAGAAGCGTTGAAAGAAGCCGCCAAAATTCTCATTCACCACTTCCTCTTGTTTTCCGACGAGAAGATTACCCTGGATGCGGAAGAAAAAGCAGCTGAAGAAGAATTCGACGAAACTTCGCTCCACATGCGTCAGTTGTTGAAAACCAAGTTGGTAGACATGGACCTCTCCGTTCGTGCACTCAACTGCTTGAAAGCAGCCGATGTGGAAACATTGGGCGATTTGGTACAATTCGACAAAAACGACCTGCTCAAGTTCCGCAACTTCGGTAAGAAGTCGCTCACTGAGTTGGAAGACCTCGTGGAAAACAAAGGCCTTTCGTTTGGTATGAACCTGGCCAAATACAAATTGGACAAAGACTAATTGGGTAAATCGTTCCGTGAGGAACTATAGCATACAACGAAAATGAGACACGGTAAAAAGTTCAATCACCTTGGCCGTAAAAGCGCCCACCGAAAAGCGATGCTTGCCAACATGGCCTGCTCGTTGATCGAACACAAGCGCATCAACACCACGGTGGCCAAAGCCAAAGCTTTGCGCCTCTACGTGGAGCCATTGATCACCAAGTCGAAAACAGACAGTACACACTCTCGTCGTACCGTCTTCGGATACCTTAAAAACAAACATGCTGTTTCTGAACTCTTTCGCGAAGTAGCACCCAAAGTGGCTACTCGTCCGGGAGGTTATGTTCGGATCATCAAAACCGGTCACCGTTTGGGTGATGGGGCTGAGATGGCCATGATCGAATTGGTAGACTTTAACGAGTTGTACCAAACCGAGAAAAAAGCTGCCAAGAAATCCCGTCGTCGTCGTCGTGGTGGTTCTGGTGGCGAAAAGGTTGAAGCAGCCGCTCCTGCAGCCGAAGCTGTGGTAGAAGAGGCAGCGGAAGCAGCACCAGCAGCAGAGGCAGAAGCTGAAGGACCAGCCACCGATGCTGGCGAAAAATCTGACGATAACGCCGAGGAAGAGAAGAAAGGTGAATAAGCATCTCTTCACAAAATACCTCTTTACAAAAAGGACAATGCCTTTGGGCACTGTCCTTTTTTTATTATTTGACCAATGAAATACAAAGAGCGCCCAAATGCAGTACTGCTGTTGGCTGACGGTACTGCCTTTCATGGAAAAGCCATCGGAAAGATTGGATCCACCGCCGGTGAGATCTGCTTCAACACCGGAATGACCGGTTACCAGGAAATTTTTACCGACCCGTCTTACTACGGTCAAATTTTGTTGATGACCCCTTCGCACATCGGCAACTATGGAGCCCATGCTGAAGAGATAGAATCAGGGTCACCCAAAATTGCAGGCCTGGTTTGCAAAAAATGGTCTGAGATTTTCTCACGCCCGTCCGGCGAAAAATCGGTGCAAGATTGGTTTGAGCACCATGGTCTGGTAGGAATTTCGGATGTAGATACCCGTGCCATTGTGCGACACGTGCGGGACAAAGGAGCGATGAATGCCATTATCTCTTCTGAAGAAACCAACATTGAAGTATTGAAAACCCGATTGGCAGAAGTGCCTTCCATGGAAGGCTTAGAACTGTCATCTAAAGTAACTACAGACGAGCCATACACATTCGGCGATTCGGAAGCAGAACTCAAAGTAGCTGTGCTCGACATCGGTGTGAAACGCAACATCCTTCGTTGCCTCGCCGATCGCGGTTGCTATTTAAAAGTTTTTCCAATGGATACTCCGATCGATACCATGCAAGCTTGGGAACCCGACGGTTACATGTTGAGCAATGGTCCTGGTGATCCGGCTGCCATGAGTGGAGTAGTGGCCAACGTGAAAGAATTGCTCGATAAAAAAGTACCCACATTTGGTATATGTCTGGGTCATCAGGTAATGGCCTTGGCCTCGGGGTTGAGCACCTCTAAAATGCACAACGGTCACCGTGGAGCCAACCACCCGGTGAAGAACCTGAAAACAACCAAGAGTGAAATTACTACTCAAAACCACGGTTTTGTAGTAGATCGGGAAGTGGCAGATAACAACCACAACATCGAGGTAACGCACATTCATTTGAACGACCAAACCCTCGCTGGTTTGCGTTTGCTCGACCGGCCGGCTTTTTCGGTGCAGTACCACCCTGAATCTTCTGCCGGCCCAAATGATTCGCGCTACCTTTTCGATGATTTCATCGAGCTGATTCGCACCGAAAAAGCCAAGAAATCTGCTCCTGTAGCCTAAACTAACCAATCAATCCACCGCTTGTCGGCAGGATTTTCAACGTATAATCAAACTATTGTTTTCCGTAGCATGACACAAATTGCTCACATTGTTGGCCGTCAAATCCTTGATTCAAGAGGCAACCCTACGGTCGAAGTAGAAGTACACACTGAAAATGGCAGCGTAGGAACTGCCGCTGTACCCTCTGGCGCTTCCACTGGCGTTCATGAAGCCGTTGAGCTCCGTGATGGAGACAAAGGCGTTTATATGGGAAAAGGGGTGATACAAGCAGTAGAAAACGTTAACGATCCGTTGGCCGAATTGCTCGAAGGAGCAGCGGTGTACGATCAAAATGGTATTGATGCCGCAATGATCGAACTCGATGGAACGCCCAACAAAGGTCGTCTTGGAGCCAATGCTATTTTAGGAGTATCCTTAGCAGTAGCCAAAGCCGCAGCTGAAGAACACGGCCTGCCACTCTACCGCTATGTGGGCGGTTTGAGTGCCAACCTGCTGCCGATTCCCATGATGAACATCCTCAACGGAGGTTCACACGCCGATAACAGCATTGACTTTCAGGAATTTATGGTCATGCCCATTGGAGCAGAGTCCTTTTCACAAGGTCTGCGCATGGGAACCGAAGTGTTCCACCACCTAAAGGCGGTACTGAAAGCCAATGGTCTTTCGACCAATGTAGGCGATGAAGGAGGGTTTGCCCCCAACATCGATTCCAACGAAGGAGCGATCCAATACGTGATCCAAGCCATTGAAAAAGCAGGGTATCGTCCGGGTGAAGACATTTACATTGCCATGGATGCCGCATCTTCGGAGTTCTATTTGGAAGAAGAAAACGTGTACCATTTTCACAAATCATCTGGCGACAAGCTGACTCCAGATCAGATGGCCAGCTACTGGGCCGATTGGGCTTCAAAATACCCAATCGTATCCATTGAAGATGGCATGGCAGAAGACGACTGGGCCGGATGGAAAAGTCTTACCGAGCAAATTGGCGACAAAGTGCAATTGGTAGGAGACGATCTTTTCGTGACCAACACGCAGCGCCTCCAGAAAGGAATCGATGAAGATATTGCCAATTCGATTTTGGTAAAGGTGAACCAAATTGGTACCCTCACCGAAACCATTGATGCGGTGAACCTTGCTACACGAAACAAATACACTTCGGTAATGAGCCATCGCTCAGGAGAAACCGAAGACACGACCATTGCAGACCTGGCAGTTGCCTTGAGCACTGGTCAAATCAAAACCGGTTCGGCCTCACGAAGTGATCGGATCGCTAAATACAATCGTTTGTTGAAAATTGAATACGAACTCGGATCTTCGGCCCGTTACCTAGGCCGTGATTTTAAGTTTGTTTAATCTACAGACTTTGGCGAATTGGAGCGGGTTCGCTAATTTTCAATTAGCGGATTGATATCCAGGCTCGCCCAAACCAAGCAAAACTAATCTATTGTGGAACAAGCCGTTAAATAAACTGTTTTAGTGGCGATGATCCAGAAGCGTAACACCCGAAAACTTAAAACTTGACTATGTCTGAATATGCTGAACTAACCATAAACGGAGCCACCTACCAACTGCCGATCGTTACAGGAACAGAAAACGAAAAGGCCATTGACATCAGCAAATTGAGAGGACAAACCGGAATTATTACCATCGACCCCGGCTTTAAAAATACTGGTTCCACCAGCAGTGGAATCACCTTTCTGGATGGCGAAAAAGGCATCCTGCGGTACCGTGGATATCCGATTGAAGAACTGGCTGGAAAATCGACCTTTCTCGAAGTAGCTTACCTTATTATTCATGGAGAACTACCTTCAAAAGAACAATTCGATCACTTTCGCGAAAGCATTACCAGCCACACCTTAATTCACGAGGATTTCAAAAACATTTTGGAAGGCTTTCCCTCCAACGCCCACCCAATGGGGGTACTTTCTTCCTTGGTGTGCTCTTTGACCGCCTTCTATCCCGAATCGTTGGATCCCAACCGCTCTGCTGAGCAAGTTAATCTGAGCATCATTCGCATATTGGCCAAGCTGCCAACGCTTGCTGCATGGGCTTACAAAAATGAAGTAGGGCATCCGGTGAATTACCCAGACAATGGTTTGGATTACTGCTCCAACTTCCTGAAAATGATGTTTGCCCTTCCGGCAGAAAATTATCAGGTAGACCCAGTGGTAGCCAAAGCACTCGATACCCTTCTGATCCTGCATGCCGATCATGAGCAAAACTGCTCTACCTCTACCGTACGCGTAGTAGGTTCTTCACATGCCAGTTTGTATGCTTCGGTTTCTGCGGGTATCAACGCCCTTTGGGGACCGCTCCACGGAGGAGCTAATCAGGCGGTGATCGAAATGCTGGAAGCCATTCGTCGTGATGGCGGTGATACCTCTCGTTGGTTGGCCAAAGCCAAAGACAAAAACGATCCTTTCCGATTGATGGGATTCGGCCACCGGGTTTATAAAAACTTCGATCCTCGTGCGCGCATCATCAAGAAAGCGGCAGACGATGTACTCAACCAACTCGGGGTCAACGATCCGGTACTCGACATTGCGAAGCAACTCGAAGAAGCGGCTCTGAAAGACCAATACTTTGTAGATCGCAAGTTGTATCCAAATGTAGACTTCTATTCAGGAATCATCTATCGGGCACTCGGCATCCCTACTCAAATGTTTACCGTAATGTTTGCCATGGGACGTCTCCCGGGATGGATTGGACAATGGAAAGAAATGCGCGAGAACAACGAGCCTATCGGCCGTCCACGTCAGGTATATACCGGTCAAAACAACCGTAGCTACGTTTCTCTGGAAGACCGTTAAGCACACTACCACTTATTTTTGAAGGCTGCCCATAGAAAGTATGGGCAGCCTTTTTTTATGGGAACGGGTGGTCACTAAGCAGAGGAGAAAATCGGGGCAAGTCCGTGAATATCAAGCTGCTATTATGGGTTGAAATCATGTTTAATTCCCTAATTTTGCACCGAATTTTTGGATCACCTAAACCCTTACAGTCATGCTCGAAACCCTTAAAGAAAAGTTTGCCGCACGCGCGCTGCCCATGGCCGCCGAAGTAAAAGAATTTGTGAAAACCCACGGAAATGAAGTGGTTTCCCAGGTTACCCTTGCGCAGCTTTATGGGGGCATGAAAGGAGTGACGGGTTTGGTGACCGAAACCTCCAAGCTCGATCCCGAAGAAGGCATTCGCTTTCGCGGATATTCCATTCCCGAGTTGAGAGATGCGCTTCCCAAAGCGCCCGGTGGAAAAGAGCCACTGCCCGAAGGTATTTTTTACCTGATGCTGATTGGCGAATTGCCCACGGCTAAAGACGTGATCAACGTGAGCAACAACCTGGCAAGAAGAGCGATTGTGCCCAAGCATGTATTCGACATGCTGGAATCGCTGCCCCGCCACACCCACCCCATGACTCAGTTCTCCATGGCCATCATGGCCCTGGGCACCGAGTCGGTATTTGCCGATGAATACAAAAAAGGCATGCACAAGCGGGATTACTGGGCAGCTACCTACGAAGATGCCATGAACCTTATTGCACGCTTGCCACGGGTGGCCGCCTACATTTACCGTCGGGTATACAAAAACGGAGAACACATTGAGCCCGATTCAAAACTGGATTGGGCAGGGAACTTTGCCCACATGTTGGGTTACGACAACGATGATTTCAAGCGCTTGATGCGCTTGTACATGACCATACACTCCGATCATGAAGGAGGTAATGTTTCTGCCCATACCAACCATTTGGTAGGCTCCGCATTGAGTGATGCCTACCTTTCCTTTTCTGCCTCCATGAATGGATTGGCCGGTCCGCTTCACGGCCTGGCCAACCAGGAAGTAATCCGTTGGATCTTGCGTTTGCAAGAAGACCTCGGAGGAGGAAAGCCCACCAAGAAGCAAATTGCTGACTACGTGCACCAAACCTTGGAAGAGGGAAAAGTAATTCCTGGATACGGCCACGCGGTTCTCCGGAAAACCGATCCGCGTTTCACCGCACAGTGGGAGTTTGCCAAGCAATACATCCGCAACGACGACATCATCGACATTGTACACGACATGTACGATGTGGTACCGGATATCCTCAATTCTTTGGGCAAGGTGAAAAACCCATGGCCAAATGTGGACGCGCACTCTGGTGCACTTTTGGTACACTACGGCATGGTAGAGTATGAATTTTACACCGTATTGTTTGGTGTTTCTCGGGCGTTGGGCGTATTGGCCTCCCTCATTTGGGACCGTGCTCTTGGCCTGGCCATCGAACGTCCGGGCAGTACAACGACCGACTTACTGAAGACCCGATTTGTCCAATAAAATGGGCCGCTCCCGGCATTGCCTTCCGGGGTATTAAAAATCTGATCGGGAACTTGAGATTTTAGCGAACCAAGCACCCGTCTGTTTGTTTCTTTAGGAAAAGCGAAAAGATGGCTTATCGAAGTTTGAAGCAGTTTATTGAGGTGTTGGAACGCGAAGGAGAATTGGTGCGTATTCGCGAGTTTGTCGATCCCAACCTGGAGATCACAGAAATTACCGATCGGATATCCAAAGCAGGAATTGATCGCAACAAAGCCCTCCTATTTGAAAATACCGGCACCGACTTTCCGGTACTGATGAACTCCATGGGGTCAGAACGCCGGATGGCCCTGGCCTTGGGGGTAGAAGAGTTGGATGATGTTGCCAAAGAGATTGAAGACCTCTTCAAGATGTTGGCCGGTCCGAAAGAAGGACTGGTAGATAAGCTAAAAATGTTGCCACAACTGGGTAAAATCTCCTCCTGGATGCCCAAAGTGGTCTCCCGAAAGGGAGAATGCCAGCAAGTGGTGATGAGCGATCCGGACATGACTAAAATTCCGGTACTCACCTGTTGGCCAGAAGACGGAGGGCCTTTTGTGACCCTTCCCGTGATTAATACCGTAGACCCCACCACGGGCATTAGAAATGTGGGTTTGTATCGGATGCAGGTGTTTGGACCAAAGCTCACCGGTATGCACTGGCACAAACACAAAGTTTCGGCGGGTCATTACAACGAGTACAAAAAGCTGGGCAAGAAAATGCCGGTTGCCGTTGCGCTGGGGGGAGACCCGGTTTATGCTTATGCGGCCACTGCGCCATTGCCACCCAACATCGACGAATACATGTTGGCAGGTTTTCTCCGCAAAAAGCGGGTAGAGTTGGTGAAATGCCTCACGCAAGACATTCACGTCCCTGCTGATGCCGACATTATCATTGAAGGTTATGTGGACCCAGAAGAAGACCTGATTTGGGAAGGTCCTTTTGGAGATCATACCGGCTACTATTCCTTGGCCGATTGGTATCCACGCTTTCACGTAACGGCCATTACCCATAAGAAAAATGCCATTTATCCGGCAACCATTGTAGGCATTCCTCCGCAGGAAGACGCCTGGATTGGTAAAGCCACCGAACGGATTTTCCTTGCCCCCATTAAAATGACCATGGTTCCCGAAATCATGGATATGGAGTTGCCCATCGAGGGAGTGTTCCACAACCTAACCATTGTAAAAATTACGAAAGAGTATGCCGGTCAGGCCCTCAAGGTAATGAATGCGATGTGGGGAGCAGGTCAAATGATGTTCAACAAAATTCTGGTCATGGTAGATGGTGATGTAGACATTCATAACTACCTCGACCTCGCTCGGGTGATGTCTGAAAATGTAGACCCGGAATCGGACATGTACTTTACCCAAGGTCCTATGGATGTGCTCGATCACAGCTGTTCCAAATTTGCCTTTGGTGGTAAAATGTGCATTGATGCCACCCAGAAGCACACCGAAGAATTGCGGACCGAAGCATCTCTCCCACACGATCCCGCTAAAATTGAGATCGACAAAGCCGCCATCATGCGCGACTTACCAGAGATCACTTCCATCAATACCGACCTGCTGAAGATGGGCATTTCGGTAGTGTTCGTTGCCATGAAAAAAGACCGCCCCCGGCACGTAAAAGAATTGAACCAAGCCTTGTTCGATCGCCCGGAATTTGAATGGGTAAAAGCGATTTTCTTTGTCGAGAATCGAGTAGACGCGGCTGATATAGAACATGTTATTTTTCGCTTGGCCAACAACCTCGATCCCAAGCGCGACAAGCATTTGATCGAAGCAGAAGACGATCAATCTTACTCGCACATCGGCTTGGATGGTACGCGTAAAACACGCAAGTACGACAACTTCCAGCGGGATTGGCCAAACTTGATCAGTTCTGATGCAGCTACCATTGAAAATGTCGACGGCAAATGGGATCGCTTGCAGCTTGGAGAATTGATCAATTCGCCTTCTATTAAATACCAGGGCATGATTTATCCTGGTGGAGCAGTGGCCGAAGAAGATTAATTTCAGTTTCCTATTTCGGAAAAAGTGCTAACCGCACCAGACTTCCGACCGTTTACTGTAAAAAGCTACCATTCATTGGGTAATTGCTGCCACTTATGTGGTACAAATGCCCGGTTAATAAATCCAAGTTGTTGCCCATGAACTAAAATGGGTATCTTGAAGTTCTATTAATGGGTTGATGATTGTTGGTGCCCTTAATATGCAATACAGCCTTAGTAAGGTCTGGAAAGCATTCGACAGAGTAAAAATGATTTTTGCAATCCTACCGACATTTCTTTTTATCCAACGATCGTTTATTTGTTAACTAGGAATCCGATACTGATTCAGCGAATTTCCAAAACTCAGCCGCCACATGAAGCCTTCAGGTGAACTCTTCAAATTGATTCGATCTCTGTCCAAGTCAGAGAAACGATTCTTCAAGCTTTCTTCTACACTTCAGGCGGGTGAAAAAAACTACCTGAAGCTTTTTGATGCCATCGAGCGTCAAAAAGAATACAACGAAGATGAGATCAAAGATCAGTTCAAAAGCGAACGCTTCATTAAGCACTTGCCTTCAGAAAAGAATCACCTCTACAAGCTGATTTTGAAAAGCTTGCGTGCCTATCACGCAGACAGTTCGGTGAGTTCCATGCTGAAAGAAGACATTAAGAGCATTGAAATTCTGTATGAGAAGGCACTTTATTACGAATGCAGTAAGCTGATAAGGAAAGCCAAAAAACTAGCCTACTCCCACGAAAAGTTTTACTACCTCTCCGAATTGATCAGTTGGGAAAAGCGGTTGTTGGAAGAAGAATACCTCAGTGGTCGCTTCGACAAAAACCTGGATGACCTGATTCATGAAGAGCAGGAGGTAATTGAAAAGTTACGCAACGTAGCAGAGTATCAAATCCTCTATTCCAAAATCAATTACGTGTTTCGCATGCGCGGATATGCACGAAACGATCAGGAAAAAGAGATTGTGGAAGAGATTTCCAGCCATCCGCTAATCAAGGGCAAAAACACAGCACTATCGCAACGGGCGGCTGCTACCTGTTACTACATTCAGGGACTATGTGCGGTAACCAAACATGAATTGGAAACCAGCTTCGCCAAATTTTCGAGGGTCGTAGATATTTTCGAGCGAAACCCTTCTCTCATTCAGGATATTCCAAAGCAGTACCTCAAGTCGCTCAACAACTTATTGTATTACTACACCGATACCCGTCAGTTCGAAGCCTTTTTCGAATTGATTCAGAAAATGCGTTCGCTGCAAGATCGGCCAGGCTTCACCAGTACCGATATTAAGATGAAGCTCTTCACCACCACGTACAACTCCGAGTTGTTGGCGTATGATCGCATGGGCGATTACGAGCGCGGCATTGCCATCGTGCAAGAGGTGATGGAAGGGTTGGAGCGGTTCTCAGATAAGATTACCAAAGAGGAGGTGATCTTGTTCTACTACAACATTGCCTACATCTATTTTGGGGCAGGCGAGTTCCGCCAATCATTGCATTGGCTCAACCGGGTGCTTAACGACAATGAGCCCAACCTGCGGCAAGATGTTTACAGTTTTGCCCGCCTGTTCAACCTGATCATTCACTTTGAATTGGGCAACTACGATTTGCTCGATTACATCGTGAAATCCACTTCACGCTTCTACCTCAAGCGCAAGCGAGAATACGATCGCGAATACCGTTTCGAAACCGTATTCCTCAAATACATTAAAAAATTGGCTAAGTCGGCGGACAAAAAAGACAAGCTCCGCAGCACTTTCGTAGAGTTGAAAGACGAGATCGATCGGGTGATGCAAGACAACTACGAACGCGTTGCACTCGAATACTTCGACTTCTCAGCTTGGATTGAAAGCAAAATTGCCGATGTGCCGTTCGCCGAATACAAAAACCAGCAACTGTTGGAGCTGGCGAAATAAAAAATAATTATTCGTGATGAATACCAAACGGCTTCTCCTCCACGGGAAGCCGTTTTTCATTTAGAATACGCCCACGCGGAATTCGTCCAACACCAAATCTTCCCGCCCGGGGTTCCAGAGGTACAATTTGATTTCGTCAGAAGGACGCATATCCTTGGGCATTGGGCGGCTTAAAAAAACGGGCCACCATGCTACTTCAGGCAAAGTGAACCAAGCGGCCTCCGAAGAATGCCAAGCCAAAGTTTCACCGCCTCGGTGTACACTCATCACCAATTGAGCTTTGGTATTGGCCATGGCCTTCACGAATACCATGGCTTGTAGCGTGTCTTGATCGCCAGTCATTTTTAAATCGCCAACCGTACTTTGCCAACCGGCACTAAACTCCTGTTTGGCGTTCAGGGCTTGCCCCTTGCCCGACCAACCCGGGGCGGTGGCTTCCCAACCTTCGTTCCAAAATCCGTAGGCCTTCGGCTGATCAAAGCCTTGAACGTATGCGTGCCGTGAGGGGACACTTACATTGGTACCCTTATACAGCAACGCCCCAGCATTGAACCATGCAGTGTCCACCACTTGCAAGGGGTAATAATGTTGGATGATCTGTTTTACTTCATAAGGATTGTAGCGCGAAGACCACCCGTAGGCGAAATAGTTAGCAGAGCTGTGTTTCACTAACCTGGCAAAATCTCCGAGTTCTGGCCCTCCGTTCACCTGGGTGAGCTCCAGCGGCAGCGTATCAGCGGTGTAGAAATCGAAATAATAACGGTTGTTGAGGTTAGCAGCTGCTACAAAACCATGCGGATGGTGTTTTTTCTGCCATTCTTCCAGCAGCAAAGCAGGTTCTTCGAAAACCCCAAAATGGGCAGTGCGGTAAAAAGCTTTTTCTGCCGTGGTTGCGATACTGCCGATGACCAGTAAACCGATCACTACCCAGCCCGTATGTACGGTCAAGATTTTCCGAAAAGCCGACATCAAGAGCAACAAACCAAAAGGAAAGGAGAAGTAAAGGATAGAGTGTTGCAGAATCGGAGCTTTCCACCGGGAATAAAAAAAGCCAACCACTAACGGTAGTAAAAAGAAGAGCCACGCCAGTAATCGCGCTCGGGATATGGCTGGCAATTCGGATTCGGATTTCACAATCATGTTGATGCCCAAAAGCAACAACAAGGAGACCAATACCAACCAGGATTCGCCCAAGGCGTAGAAGGCGTGTTCAAAAGGAAAAGACCATTGGGGTGGTCCAAGCCATTCATTTAAGCCGCCAATAGCGATCTGGTCCAAAAAAATGCTGAGGTGAGGCACATAGAGAACGATCACCGCGAGGTTGACGAGCAGGTAGCTTTTACGGCGGGGCTTGGGTACCAAAACCAATCCCACCATACCCACAATGGCCGCCAAAAACATGCTGAAATAGTGAAAATAGCAGGATAGCGTGGCTCCAATCAGGTAAATCCCCCAATGCCACTTGGAGGGAGATTTTGCATCCACTAAGTGTTGCCATGCCCAAAGGGCCAACCAGCAAGAAAAAAGACCTAGACTGTAGGGACGCGCCAGTTGGCTATAGATCAAAGGGAAGGGAAGCACAGCCAGTAGTGTCCCGGCAGCCAGACCAACCGGTTGGCCAAACCATTTTGATCCAACCCGAATCACAAGGCCTACCGAAACCACACCCAACAAAGCGAAAGGCAGGCGTACCCAAAACTCGGAAGTACCTACCAATGAAGTCCAGGCCAATACCAACAGATGAAAACCTGCCGGATGGCCTTCTGTTCGAACGCCTTGGTCGATGATCTCTTGCAAAGAATTGAAACTGGTGCGGTAAAGTACGCTCAACTCGTCGTTGGAAAAACTCCAATCGCCCAGGTGATAGACGCGCATCAAAGTTGCCACACCCAAAATGATCCAAAAAACTTGCCTTTCAGGAAGAGATCGGAGCGTTTTCATGATCCTTGGCGCTGCCGCACGGCTTCGAACAATACGATTCCTCCTGCTACAGAAACATTCAGCGAGCCGATTTTACCTTGCATGGGGATTCCAACCCGACGATCGGCTTGTCGGAGAATGGTAGGACTCACTCCTAAATCTTCGGCACCCATCACGATGGCGCTCGGTAAAGTAAGGTCGGCATCGTAGATCAGCGCATCTGATTTTTCGGTGCAAGCACAAATTTGAAGGCCGCTCAGTTGCAGAAATTCCACTGCTTTGATGAGTGATTTTACTTTGCAAACTGGCAAGTGAAACAAGGCTCCAGTAGAGGTTTTTACGGCGTCCTGATTGAGTGGAGCAGCTCCTTTTTCAGGAATAACCACGGCATGAACACCGGCTGCTTCGGCCGACCGGGTAAGCGCTCCAAAATTTCGCACATCGGTGATGCCATCCAACAGTAGGAGGAGTGGATTCGCGCCCGATTCGAAGATTCCAGGCAACAGGTCTTCCAAATGGTGAAAAGGAACCGGAGACAGAAAAGCCACCACCCCTTGGTGATTTTTCCGGGTTAACCGATTGAGTTTTTCTACAGGAACCACATTGGGTTTTAAGCTGATGTGGCGGCAAGCCTCCGTTAGTTCTTCGGCCAACTCCCCCTTGAACCCTTTTTGAATGAAAATTCGGTCAACGGTTTTGCCAGCGGCAAAAGCTTCTAATACTGGCCTGCGGCCGAAAATCATGTCTTTTTCCACGTTTGTCTTCCTCCTTAATCACTGCCCAATACCCGACCGTGTCGCCAAATGTCAACGGCCCGGTACCAATTGGATTTATAGATCGGTGACCTCGCCAGGGCGAAATCATTTTCGGTAAATGGATTGTCTACCGTGGCAAAGTTATAGGTAATCGACATGTAATTGTTTTCTTCCCCATACGTCCAGCTTTCCCCTCCAGAAGTTTTATAAACCACATTGGGCGGCCCGAAAATAAGGTAGATCATGCCCCGGTCGGTACGCCAACCTTCCGTATGGCTGGTAAAGTAGAGATTGGCATAGTTGACGCGGGAATAATAATTTTTGATCAGCTCACGCGCCCGTTCTTTGTTCGCGGAATTCGAAAGCCAGAACTCATCCAATGCCTCCTTCGAGTTCTCACTTTCGGTCAGGGCTTTGAACTCTTTTTTGGAAGTGATGAAGCGCAATGGTTCCTGTAGTGTTTTCGGCGATTTCACCGCTGGAAAATTGTTGCTGAAATGGGTGAGCGTAAACCCCTTGCGTGAAGTAGAATCCGGGCAAAGATGAAACAGGCCGCGTTTGGGCATTTCAAATTCAAAGTATTCAACCTCCGTTGAGCGTTGAACGGCGAATAAACTATCTGCTTCGTAATCAAACGGTCGAGGATTGGTCACCGAAAAGGGGGGAGGAGCAAGCGGAAATTCCCTCAGGTAGTAGCGTCCAAATAGCGTTTGTAAATTCGGATCGGCCGCTTCGATCCGAACCTTTTGCCGTTTGGTCAGGTGATTGTCAAACAACGGAACTCCTTTGTTGCCATCACGCAACAAAAAATACTGCCTTCCCCTACGATCACGCCGGTCAACGTGCGCGTACAAACGGGTTTCCTTCCGTCGAAGCAGATCACGGACGGTTACCTGCAATACATGGTGTTTGCCTTCAGTGGTTTTTACCAGGAAAGAGCCCAAAATGGCCCTTTCGGGATTGGCCGATCCCGTGTCGGTAAGTAGCAAGGTAGTGCTGTCCAGCACCGTGGTTTCTTCATACGAATCCAGCAATTCGTAGTGGAGGGTGAGCTGGGCCGTGAAGATCTCCGAAGACCTTCGGGCATACAGCAACTCACTGGTGGGAATTTTAAAATATACCCGTGTAGAAGCCTCTGATTCATGGAAAACGACCAATTCAGGATGCATGGTTGCTGAATTGTAGCGGTAAATGTCTGAAAGGTTACTGGTGCTCAGGGATTTGCTACCGCCACAACCCATTAACGAGACCACCAAAATAAATCCAATCCATCGGAGGTTATCCTTCATCTTCTTCCTCCAAATTTTGGTCATTTATTAGGCCTTCCGGCAACGATTTATTGGTTTTTGCACCGAGTTTGCGCAATGATTCACTGCGGTTTACCAGATTTCCCCGTCCACGTGAAAGTTTGGTCATCGCATCATCGTAGGCCTGGTTGGTTTGGTCAATTCCTTTTTTGATGCGTTCCATGTCGTTGGCAAACCCTACAAACTTATCGTATAACGCACCACTTTGGCGCGCAATTTCCAAGGCATTTTTTTTCTGATTGTCCTGGCGCCAGATGAAAGATACCGTACGCAAGGTGGCGAGTAGGGTGGAGGTAGTGACCAACACAATGTTGCGGTCGAGACCAAATTCAAATAAAGTAGGTTCTTCTTGCAGTGCCAACGAAAATGCAGGCTCCACCGGTAAGTACATCAGCACGTAGTCGGGAGCATTGATCTGGTATAAGGCCTGGTAATTCTTAGCCCCCAAATCCTTAATGTGGTTTTTGATACTCTCCACGTGCAGCTTTAGCCAATGGCTTTTTTCTGCGTCAGCGGCACTGAAATAACGTTCGTAGGCCGTAAGCGAAACCTTTGAATCAATAACCAAATGCTTTTGATCGGGCAGGTGAAGTATAAAATCTGGCTTTTTCAACTGGCCGGCTTCATCGCGATGAGCACTTTGGGTTTCAAAATGAATGCCTTTTTCGAGTCCCGCTTTTTCAAGCAGCAACTCCAATTGGAGTTCTCCCCAATCTCCCTGTGTTTTAGATTCTCCTTTCAAAGCAAGCGCCAGGTTATTGGCATCTTCACTCAGTTGTCGATTGAGTTCCAACAGCTGGCCAATCTCCGTTTTGAGCGTTACTCGCTCTTTCGCATCGGTCTGATACGTGCGCTCCACCTTGGTCTCAAAATCTTTGATGCGCTCCTTCAAAGGGTCCAAAATTTGTCCGAGTTGCACGCGATTAGAAGCGGCAAATTCTTGGCTATTCTTCTGAAAAATACGCAAGGCTATCGCCTCAAATTCTTTGGTGAGTTGGGCCTGTAAACGAACAGTTGCTTGCTGTTGTTGTGCCAGCTGTTCTTTTAGGTGGAGCACTTCTGTTTCGGCCCTACTGAGTTCTGCATTGAGGGCTTCGCTGCGCGATCGGGCCTGCTCCGTTTCGACTCTTTGTGCTCGATGATCCTCTAAAGTAGCTACTAAGCGATCTTCCAAAGCATTTTTTCCCTCTTCAGTACGTGCCAGCTGAGTGGCCCACTGTTGTTGTTGCTTTCGGTTGACTTGATTGGATAAAAGGCGGGAAAGCAGAAAGCCGATCAATGCTCCCACTCCTGCCGCAACTATCCACCAAATAAAGTTCATGATCCCTGCTGAAAACCCTTAAAGTTAGAAATATCCGGGAGCCACCTGCCTCGATTACCCAATTGTGGGCGCATAGGAGCTAGAAAAAGTTAACAAAGCCAAAATGTATTTTTGCCGCCCGGATCAAAATCGGATTGTTCTGTTGTTGTCCCAAGGCGTAATTGACCGAAAAGATACCCGCTCGGGTTTGAAAACTAATACCCGCTCCAAATCCATAGGGAGTATCATTTTTTACACCACTGACAGCAGCCTGATTTTCGTAGTAGGCTCCATCCCAAAAGGCATACAAGTAAGAATTGCGCTCCAGCAAGAAACGGTATTCTAAAGTCACAATACCGTAAGAGGAAACATTGATGGATTCTTCATCGAAGCCGCGCAACGTTCTCAAGCCTCCAATGCGGTACAACTCATTGCGGAAAACTTGTCGGTTAGACAAAAAGCCTCCTTTAAATCCGGTATTGAATGTGCTTCGGCCACCAATCGGAATAAAATAATCAGCAATTACCTGGCCTTGGTATTGAACCGTCCGTAAGGTGAGCGTATCATACATCTCTTCAGGCAAGTTATCAATCCTGCGAATCCGTTTGTTGCCAACTCCAGCTGTAGCATTGAGCCGGTATCCTTGCCTTGGGTTGAGGCGGTAGTCCAAACGTTCTTTCCGAAACCCGATTCCGTAGGTAGCGATCTCCACATCCAAAATTTCAGGAACTACCGTTGTTTCTTCTAACCCTCGGGTAGAAATAAGCGATGAAGACTGAAAATCGGCATACACCTTAAAGTAGTCGCCACCAGAGAGCAGGTAGCGTAGTCCAAGCACCCGGTGCAAATCGGTAAACAAAGTATCTCTTCGGTAGATGCGCAATTCTGCATCGGCACCAAAAGGCAAATTGAACAAAAAAGGATAGCTAAAACCCGCTTTAAGGTCTTGGGTTCGAGTTTGTAGTTTCCGCCAGTTGAATCCGATGATTTCCCCCCTGGAAAGGGCATTTTGCAGCCGTAACTGCACGTCACCCGTAAGCAATATTTCCCCGGTTTCATCATCCGGTAAAACCCCCAACACCCCGTTGAAATCATTGGCTTTTTTGCGTTGGAGGTACAAAATCAGTTTGGTGTATTTTTCACCAAAGATGACCCGGTGAGGCCTCGACTCCTGCACAAAAGCCAACTCACTGATGCGGGTACTAATGCGGGCCAGCAAGCTTTCGTTGTACAAGTCTCCCTCCTCTATGTTCAGGTAACTGCTTAGGTACTGCTTCGATAATTTGGAATCCCCATCGACCGCAATACTATCGATTCTGAAGAGTTGATTCTTCTCTAAATGAAGACTGGCTTCGAGGGAGTTGTTTTCAAATTGCGTGGAGTCTAAGCGTATGGTGGCAAAAGGGTATCCGTTGTTTTCGCACCAGGAAACCACCCGGTCAAACAACTGGTTCACCTGCTTTAGGTTGAGCCGTTTTTGATAGAATAAACGGTCGCGAAAGCCAGTGCGCTGAAGGATATAGTCTTCTACATTGCCGCGTTTCAAACGGGCCCACTGATACGTCTCCCCCAATCGGATGTGAGCCGTGAGCAAATTAGAGTCTGGCTCAAGGCTGTCTGCGGAAGCGGCCAAATAGCCCGCCTCCCGCAAGTCGGAAAGAATGTTGCGAAGCACAGCCAGCCTTTCTTCTGCCGTAGCATAGGCCGGCCGATAATTAACCAATGTGCCAAGCTTAGGTCCTTTGCCCCCTGCATCTACTTGGTTCAAAGTAAGCCGGTAGGGAAGCTGTCCTTGGCCGTATAGGCTGGTCAGCAGTAGGCAAACCAATATGGTCAATCTGGCAATCACCTTATAAGAGTGCCCTTACAAAACGAATAAGAAGCGACAGGATTATGCAACCGACCAGTCGATGGGAGAAAGCCCTTGCTGTTCTAGCAATTGATTGGCTTGAGAAAAATGTTTGCAGCCAAAAAAACCGTAGTGAGCCGAAAAAGGAGATGGATGCGGTGCCGTAAGAATGTGATGTCGGTCAGCGTTGATCAAAGCAGATTTGGCCTGTGCAAATTTTCCCCACAACAAAAACACTACCCCCTCACGATGGTCGGATATCCGTTTGATGACAGCATCGGTAAACGTTTCCCACCCTTGTTTTTGGTGAGAGCCTGCCTGTCTGGCACGCACCGTCAGAGTGGCATTGAGCAACAAGACACCTTGTCTGGCCCACGACTCTAAATTTCCCCCTTTGGGAATAGGGTTTCCCAAATCGGTGTTCAACTCTTTGAAGATGTTTACCAATGAAGGCGGAGGAGCTACACCCGATGGAACTGAAAAACTTAAACCGTGTGCTTGCCCTGGTCCATGATAAGGATCCTGCCCCAAAATCACCACTTTTACGGCTTCAAAGGGCGTAAAATCGAAGGCATTGAAAATCTGACCTCCGGGAGGATAAACGGTTTGCTGTTGCTTTTCGGCAATCAAAAACTCTCGTAAAAATTGAAAGTAAGGAGCTTCGAATTGGTCCATCAACTGGCTTTTCCAGCTCTCTTCAATTTTCGGATTAATATTTGAAGTACTCATGATCCGTTCTTTACAGTATCAAAAATAGGGAAACCCAAAGGCTATTGGTGTAGATAACGCTTGTTAACCGAATCCGGTTTAAAACTTTCAGGGCTTTCACCGACCGCCATTTGTTTCCCGCCATCACTTTAGTTAATTTTGTCATTGCTGGTGACTGGAATCTATAACAAAATAAGCTGGATTCCGTTTACCCTTATAAACCAAATCACCAATGAAAAAGCTCGCAATATTCGCAGCTGCCGTTTTTGTCCTTAGCCTCACGCTTTCTTCTTGCAAGAGCCACGAACGCTGCCCGGCATACGGTAAAGTGCAAACTCAATCTCAGGAAGTCCCTTCCTAAGTTACCCTCCCTTATGATGATCTGGGAAACCTTGCAGTCCGACGAAGATTTTGACGGTATTGTTCAGCGCTCTCACGACAGTGGTTTACCCGGAGTAGCCATTTTCAAGCACAGTACGCGTTGTGGCGTAAGTCGATTTGTAAAAAAAGGATTCGAAAAAGATTTCAATCCCGATCAATCGAGCATGCCGGTTTATTACTTAGACCTGCTTCAGCACCGTCCCATTTCCGACCGGATCACAAAGGAATTTGGAATTCGGCATGAATCTCCACAACTGTTGGTCATCAAAAACGGAGAATGCATCTATCACGCTTCCCATTATCAAATTGATGCTACCGAGTTGCAAACCCGGTTCGCCTCTTCCCATTAGAAATAGTGAAAAACAACGGTTTGCTCCAAATCAGGATGTAAGCTTAGGGCCACAGGGCAATTGCGTCCCACCTCTTCCAATTCTTTCCGTTGTTCACCTGTCCAATGACTACCGGGCAAGTGAATCTCCAATTGTATCTCCTTGATTCTCCTCGGGTTGGCAGCCATAACCTTCACCACCTCCGTGCGAGCCCCATCCAATACCAATCCATATTTTCGGGCATAAATGCCCATTACGGTTAACATACATGTACCGAGTGCAGTCGCTACCAAATCGGTAGGTGAAAACCGTTCTCCCTTTCCATTATTGTCGATTGGTGCATCGGTTTCAACTTGTGATCCAGATCTCAAGTGCTTGGAGCTGGTGCGCAATTGTTGTAAGTAGGAGGTGTGTACTGTTGTCATATTGATTTCCTTTTCGATCTCAAAGAAAGCGCATTTTTGTGTTGTAGACGGCACTTAAAAAAGAATACCAGCAGAACCGTTTTAAAGAAAAAAGTGAAGCTTTTGTATGGCCAAAATCTTGTATTCCCAGCGTTTAAACCAAAAATTCAACCAGTAAAACAATTCCTTGAAAGAACGCGTTAAAATGTGGTATATTTGTGTAAGACATGGCGTTGAAATCTCAGTTTTTTTCCATTTGTGCCCTTATTGCAATACTGGTTTGTACCAGTACTACTTTGGTTGCTCAAGGAAATAATACTCCTACAGACACCGATACTCCCTACGACGACACGCGACTGTTCTATCGAACCCAATTATATGGTGGTGCCTACATGCATACCAGAGGTTGGGGAGTAAATTTCCGCAAATCATGGCGGAAAACAGGTTTTGTCAATCGAGTGTTTTCGATTGAATTCAACAACATGCGTCACCCCAAAGAGCAAAAAAGTTTCAATCCTTATTATGATGATACCAAAGGTTTTGTCTTTGGAAAGATGAATTCCTTGTCCATATTGCGGCCATCCTACGGTTTGCAGAAAGTGCTCTACTCCAAGGAGGCCAAACGGGGGGTTCAGGTAAGCTATTTCACGATGATTGGACCTTCTTTGGGTTTGGTCAAGCCGGTTTACCTGGAAATTGCTCACCCAAGCGTACCCAATTACAATCGGATTACCACCGAGCGCTACGATTCAGAGGTGCACGATTTTGATGTCATTTTTGGACGGGCAGCTGCTACCAAGGGAATTGAAGAAACACAGATCTATCCCGGTATCCACGGGAAATTTGCATTAAATTTTGAATACGCTCCGACTGACGATATGCACCGTGCATTGGAGGTTGGTGTAAATTTTGACAGCTTCGGTAGAGAGGTTCCAATCATGGCCTTTGCAGAGAATAGTCAATTCTTTCTCACCTTCTACTTAAATTTGCAATTCGGTAAGAAATTTTTCTGAGAAGATGTCCGAAGTGCTTGTTGCAGAACCGAAGCCCATTACCAGGGCTAGGAAGCCAAAATGGCTTCGTGTGAAGTTGCCTACTGGTGAAGAATACCGGAAAGTCCGGCAAATTGTTTCCGACCATAAGCTTCATACTATATGTGAAAGTGGCAATTGTCCTAACATGGGAGAATGTTGGGGTGAAGGTACAGCCACCTTTATGATATTGGGAAATATCTGCACGCGGTCGTGTGGATTTTGTGCTGTAGCCACAGGTCGTCCTGACAAAATAGATCCTTTTGAGCCGCTACGTGTGGCCAAGTCGGTGAAGTTAATGAGTGTAAAACACTGCGTTATTACTTCAGTTGATCGGGATGATCTTCGTGACGGAGGATCCGAAGTATGGGCGCAAACGGTTCAAACGGTTCGCCGGTTAAGTCCTCAAACTACCATGGAAACGCTCATTCCTGATTTTCGTGGAGATTGGAATAACCTGGAACGAATCATTGAAGTAGCACCAGAAATTGTTTCACACAACCTGGAGACCGTTCGCAGACTTACCAAAGAAGTGCGCATACAGGCCAAATACGACCGTAGTTTGGAAGTGTTACGCCGACTCAAACGTGGCGGAATGCGCACTAAAAGTGGAATTATGGTTGGCTTGGGAGAGTCTACCCAGGAAGTATTTGAAACCATGGACGATCTGCGTTCCGTGGATGTTGACATTCTTACAATTGGGCAATATCTACAGCCCACTCCGAAGCATTTGGCAGTTCAGGAATTCGTTACTCCTGAACAATTTGAAGAATATAGAGAGATTGGATTGGCAAAAGGTTTTAGGTATGTGGAGAGTGGTCCCTTGGTGCGTTCTTCTTATCATGCCGAAAAGCACCTTTTTTAAGCCATTCAGGTTTTAATAGTCTCCGTTTACACCGAATCTACAACCGGTTGGTGAAGAAATTCTACCGAATCCTTATTTCGTGAGATTTTCTGCAATAGATTTCCAACCAGTACCTATTTTTGTTAGTCACGGCGTTTGTTAAAAAACCGTAAATTGCCAACCGCTATTATGCGACCAATAATTATTAATTAGAGTATATGAAGATCCGTTTACTCACTATTACTGCATCATTAGCTATTGCTGGGGGCTCATGGATGGGCTATACCCACTTACAGCAAACCTCTGCTGAAGCAACTTATGCTCCAGTTGATCGAATTGATTCCAAAGCCCAGAATTGGACGGCTGCGGAAGAGAATTACCGAGCCATACGTGCAAATCAGCACACGGGCGAAATCAAGAATGAATGGGTGGTTAAGGCCGAAAAGGAAGTAGCTCGCATGAGTACTACCGGAAGCCGCGATGCTACCTTAGTGTGGGAAGAAATGGGTCCTGACAACGTTGGTGGTCGTACCCGAGCGATTTTGATCGATCCAACCAACTCCAATCGGATGTATGCCGGTGGTGCTGGTGGAGGTTTGTTCGTTTCCGACAATGCTGGTGGTCAGTGGCGGCCGGTCAATGATTTGGCTCCAACCGCTTTGATTTCCTGTATTGCTTACGCTCCTAACGGAGACCTCTACGTAGGTACTGGAAATTCTTTTGAAGGATCTTCAGAGGGACCAGGTAAAGGGGTGTATAAATCTACCGATGGTGGAACAACCTTTGCGCTTATTCCATCTACCATTCCGACCAACGACAACTCTAACACCAATGCTACTGCATGGATTAAAGTAAATGACATCACCGTTGATCCAAACAATGCCAACAATGTGTTTGCAGCGACCAACACCGGTTTACGTGTATCAACGGATGGAGGTACGAATTGGATTAATCCAGTTTACATCGATCCTAACTGTTCTATCCCTGCCACGGGTACTGCCGGAGATTTGGAATGGAGCAACAATGGTCGCTTGCTATTGGTTCTTGGAGGCGGTGTATTCTACTCGGATAACCCAACCGACGACTGCTCTTACACCAAAGTAGATGGAACCGTTCTGCCTGGATCTTCGGGTCGGATGGTTATTTCGGCGGCTCCTTCCAATAAAGACAAAATTTACGCAATGACCTCTATGGGTGGACAATTGGGTAATATTTTCGTTTCCAATGACAATGCCGATACCTGGTCAGCGCTGTCTCCTGGCCCTCCATTAACTGATCCAGATTTCAACCTTTGTGGAGACAATGGTCAGTGTGTTTATGATCTTTGCCTTACCGTTGATCCAATAGATGACGAGCGTATTTTCATTGGAGGTGTTCAGTTGTATCGCTACGATGGTAACTGGACCCGTGCTGCGGGAGAGTTCCTTTCCATCTTTTCTCCCTTCTATGTGCACTCAGATAAGCACTTTTTTACCTGGGATCCTAATAACTCAAACATTCTTTACATCGGACACGATGGAGGTATTTCGAAATCAACGGATCGTGGTGTAACCTTCTTTACTGCTAACCGCGGTTACAACGTAACGCAGTTTTATGGAATTGATGCGAATACCGACGGTATCGTAATGGGAGGAACTCAAGATAACGGAACCAAAGCCATTGACGAAACCGTTGCTGGGCAGTCAAAAGACGCCTTTGACCTTACTGGAGGTGATGGATTTGATTGCCAATTCTCTTACATCAATGATGCCATCTTCACGACGGTACAATTTGGTGATGTTCGCAGGTCCAACGGATTCGGTGCCAACTTTGCTCCAATCGATCCTCTAGCAGGAGAAGGCAATGCTCCATTCTTTTCTACCATTCGCTTGTGGGAAAACGAAAATGATTTAACCAGTAAAGATTCAATTGAATTCGAAAATGACACCAACAATTTGAGCCTTGGCACAGGTGACGGTACTCGTCGAAACTTTACCGGTAGCTTTACTCCTATCCAATCCTCTGGTGATATCATTAGTGGCTCGCTGATTATCGAGGCAGGAACCAGTGTTTTGATTGATAATAACAGCGATGGAACTATTGATCCGGTCAGTGATGGTACGGGTACCATTACCTACAACACCGACGGTTCTGTTGACTACGATGTTACCTTTGATAATGCGCCTAATCTTAACTTGATTGTTGAAGTAAGGTTCGCAGTAGAATTTTCAGCAGGTGATACTTTGAATTTCCCGAGCGCCACCAGCAACTTGCCTATTGTTTATGTATTGCCCAGCAATTTAGCGCATGGAGATATTATTCAGGTGCAAGACCCTTACCAGTCTATTCTGGTAAGTGCCTCCAACTCTGGGGTAAGATTCACACGTGATGGACTCAAGTTTAGCGAGACTCCCGAGTGGATTAACATTACTTCTACGGTGCCCAACTTCGGAACTTCTACTTGTTTCGAATTCTCTAACGATGGAGACATCCTTTATGCAGGAACTCGCAATGGTAGTATCTACCGGATTTCGGGTCTGAATGATATTTACGAGCTCAGCGATCCAGCACCGGCTATTCAACAAATTTTCACCGGTAGTCAATCAATCACTGGTATTTCTATTCATCCAACTAACCCTCAAATCCTGGCGTTTACTCGCGCAAACTGGGGCAATACAGAGTATGTTGGTATGATTGATGATGCAGCAACCAGGACTACCACTGCCAATGTAAATACTGCAGGTGTTTCACGCCAAGGAAACCTTCCTGCCATGCCAGCTTACGATATTCAAATCGATGTGAACGATCCGGCCATTGCCGTAGTTGGTACTGCTTATGGTGTTTTCTCTACTGAAAACATATTTGCACCAACTGTAGATTGGGTGAGCCAAACTTCAACCATTGCCAATGTGGAGATTCACGCTGTAACACAACAGCGCTTGCCCTTTAATAAGGCAGGTAACCACGATGTTTATTACCTGGGTACGCATGGACGCGGAATCTGGCGTTCAGGTTCTTTGGTAAGCACTCCAGAAATTCCAACCATTGCTGACGGTCAGGGCTTTGAAGCCAACTTAACCGTATACCCTAACCCAATGATTAATACAGGGTTTGCAGGTATTAAGGTGAATGAAAGCTCGATTGGACAAATGCGGGTATTCAACCTGCAAGGTCAAATGGTGGAAAGCCAGCAAATCAACCTGGTTTCAGGAACCAATAACATTCCAATGGATGTTACCAACTATCCAGTGGGTACATACATGGTTACCCTGGAAACAAACGGAGAAACCAAGATTTCAAAAATGGTAGTGTCTCATTAAGGACTATACCTTTTAAGATATAAAGCGGCTGCTTCGATTGAAGCAGCCGCTTTTTTTTATCCCTTTTTCCCCAAGTTATTTCTTTGGAAGCAGATGCCTCAGCAGGTCTTAAAATCGATAGTTGATTCAGCTGATTAGTTCCCAATTCGCTGAGTATGCAGTTTTTGATTGAAAGTGTTGCGTGCCCTTTTTGACGCAACGTTTTTTTTTAAGCAGCATTGTCTGCGCGCAGTTCGGCTTTTCTCTTCCCGCTGGATTGAATTGAAAGCTTTGCGTGTCCTTTTTTGACGCAACGGTTTTTGTAAGCAGCATTGTCTGTGAGCAGTTCGGCTGTTCTCCTCCCGCTGGAATGAATTGAAAGTGTTGCGTGCCCTTTTTTGACGCAACGGTTTTTGTAAGCAGCATTGTCTGTGAGCAGTTCGGCTGTTCTCCTCCCGCTGGAATGAATTGAAAGTGTTGCGTGCCCTTTTTTGACGCAACGGTTTTTGTAAGCAGCATTGTCTGTGAGCAGTTCGGCTG
>CALCCE010000268.1 GCA_937899835.1 uncultured Flavobacteriales bacterium
GCGGAAAAGGCGAGAAAGGGCGGGGGCACCAATACCTACTCATAGTTGACCTACCTCACTACCACCTTTCGGTGAAGGATTTGTTCGCCAAGGTGTACCTGCACCAAGACTACTTGATTGGGAATGGCTGAAAGGTCGAGCGATAGGCTATTCCGATTCAGGTTATCCATTTCCAAAAGCGTTTTCCCGGCGAGGGTAGTAACTGTCACCTTTTGGATGTTGACCGTGGCTGATTCCACCCGCAAAAGTTCTTTACTGGGGTTGGGAAATAAACGAAGGTCGGTGGAATTTGTAATTTCTTCAGAACTGTTAAATGCGCAGGGCTCGCAGAGCGTACCTCCACAATCTATTCTAAATTCATCCCCGTTTTTGATGTGATCGCGGCACGACCAGCCGTTGCGTATGGCCTGCGCTTCTTGTTCTAAATCCAATTTGATCGAATCCTGGGCGGTGGTGAGGCTCCCGATCAGATCGTTGGTTTCGAATGGATCGTTGTCCAAATCGTAGAACTCCTGCGTACCGTCAGCAAATTCAATGAGCTTGTAGCGCTCCTGGCGAATGGTCCAGCCCTCCACATTTTGAGAAATGATTTCGGAATAGTTGTAATCACGGGTTACTCCTCCGGTAGCCGATAGCAAATGGTGAAAACTCAAACCATTGTACAAACCGCCATCGAGCGGAATACCGGTAGCTTCCAAAATGGTAGCGTAGATATCAGAAACAAACACCATGGCTTCTTCCTGCTGGTTGATGCGGGAAACACCCGCCCCGCAAACCGTCATGGGCACATGAACTCCACCTTGGTACAATGATCCCTTGCCATGACCTTGGGGATAATTGTAGTTTAAATTACCCGGAGTGCCATTGTCGCCAATGTAAATAATGATGGTGTTGGCCAATACCGCCGGCGAGACATTGGCCAACAGGCGGCCGATCTCCGCATCCATAGCCTCAATGGAGGCAATGTATTTTTCCTGGTTTGTGCTGGTAGAGGCAATGCTGTACAAACCCGCAGGAGGCGTGTGAAATGGACTGTGAGGGGCCACTTCAGCCAGCCATAAAAACCAAGGACTAGTTTGAGCATTTACCCACGAAATGGCCTGATCGGTAAAATAAGTGGTGGCATAAGTTGTCTCGGTACTGGTGACGCCATTGCTTACCTTGGTCCAGTTGTAGTAGTCACTTACGCTGGCTTCAAACACGCCCTCATAATAGTCAATGCCGTGCTGTTGCGGATGATTGTAATCGGTGGGCAGGGAAATGTGCCATTTGCCGATCACGGCACCTGCATACAAGTTGTTACCCAGAGCAGCCAATTCAGAAAATACCGAAATATCGCTGGTATCTAAATTGCCCGGTGCACCGGTAACGCCCGTCTTTACACCATACTTGGCACTCATCAAAGCTGCTCGGGTAGAGGTGCACACCGGTGTAGACCAGGCATTCATGAATTGTACACCTGCCGCTTGCAAACTATCCAAAGTGGGAGTAATGGGCATCACCGCATTGTTTTGATAGCCGTTGGTCATGTCCACACCCAAATCGTCGGCAATAATCAGCAAGATGTTGGGGTGCTGCGGGCTGGTTTGTGCTCGAACAGGAGCAGGAGGAGAGGCAATTGCTAAAAGGATAAAGCACCAAATGTATGGTAAGTGGGTACGGTTAAAACGAATCATGGCAGGTAGGATTGAGGAAGATGGAGTGCGTATTTTTTGATCGTGAGATACCGCATTTGAAAAAATAGTTGTCAATGATTTGAAGTAGAGAAGAGCATTTTTTGATAATCTTTCACCCGTGTGAAGGTTCATGACACAATCAATCTTTGTAAGGCCTGCCGATCGGGTTGATATACCCTTGAGCCGAAAGTCATCTTGGTAACCTATAGTGAAGTTGTATGCTTTCACAAAAAGGGACACAGGAAAGTTCTATCTTCGACAGCCATCTTTTCTGGCGTTAGTTTTCTATGTTTTTCTCTTCCGGTGGCGAACTGTTGTTGGTAAGCGGTTTTATCGTTTTGCAACTGCTTTGGCGGTGGCAAATGCCCACGCGAAGTCAAAAATGGTTGTTGCTATTGGGCAACCTGGTGTTGGTCTCCACCGTGGTCAACTTTGCGACCATTGGTTGGCACCTTGTGTTGGCCAGCGGCATTTACGCGTTGGGAAAATCGTTAGCGGTGGCAAAGGGCAACTGGCGAAACAATGGCATCACCTCGGCCATTGCGGTACTCATTGGGTTGTTTGTTTTTCGCAATTATCCCAAGCTCTTCGGCATTGCCAGTTATGCACTCACGTCCGATCCCGGAAGCATCATCGAACGCCTGGGAATCAGCTACATTCTGTTTCGCCACATTCAATTTCTGGTAGACGCCTACCGAGGTAAAGTCAAAGCCTTCGCATGGATCGACTACCTCAACTTTATCCTCTTTTTTCCTACCTTCATCGCCGGGCCCATCGATACGTACACCAACTTCAAACGCTGGGCAGACCGAGCACACGGCCGCCTGAAATCGGCCTTGATACTACCGGGAGTGGGGTGCATCTTTATCGGACTGCTCAAAAAATACGCCTTGGTGCCGCTCATCTACGACTATGCGGTGAGTTATGCGCCTTTTGCCGAAAGCATGGGCGACCGCAGTGC
>CALCCE010000269.1 GCA_937899835.1 uncultured Flavobacteriales bacterium
GATGGCCAATGGAAGTTGACCACGAAAGACATCAAGATTCAGAAGGTGAGCGGCACGGATTTTTATGACGATGTGCCCAATGCCAATGTGTACATCTATGATCAATTGAACTACCGACATTGGGATACCTGGGAGGATGGCGCCTACAGCCATTTGTTTTTACAGACCAGTGGTGCTGAAGCGGAAACCGCTATCGATTTGATGGAGGGCGAGCCTTTTGATTGTCCACAAAAACCCTTTGGCGGTGATGAAGACTATATCTGGAGTCCTGATTCGAAAAATGTGTTGTACGTCACCAAGAAATCTGCTGGCACTGAATATGCCGTGAGCACCAATTCGGACATCTATCAATACAATATAGCCACCAAGCAAACTACCAACCTCACCCAAAACAACAAAGGCTACGACAACAGCCCGGCTTACTCTACCAATGGTACGCTGGCCTGGTTGCAGATGAAACGCGATGGCTACGAATCGGACAAGAACGACATTATTGTTCGGTTGGAAAACGGTGATGTCAACTTGACTGAAGGCTGGGATGGCACTGTGAATGGTTTTGTGTGGAGTACGGATGGAAAGAAAATTTACTTCAATGCACCGGTCGGTGGAACGGTACAGGCATTTGAAATCGCGATTCCCAAGAAGGGCAAAACCCCTGCCGCACCCAAGCAAATTTCGGAAGGTCAATTTGATGTCAATGGCCTGATTGGCCAAAGTGGCAAATTCCTCGTGGTGTACCGCAGGGACATGAACCATGCCACCGAAATCTACAATTTGAACATTGCCTCAGGGGAAATGCAGCAATTGTCGCATGCCAATGACGCCATCTACCAAGACATAAAAATGTCGAAAGTCGAAAAGCGCATGGTGAAAACGACCGACGGCAAAGACATGGTTACTTGGGTGATTTATCCTCCGGATTTCGACCCGAACAAAAAGTATCCCACTTTGCTCTACTGCCAGGGTGGCCCTCAAGGAGCCTTGTCTCAGTTTTATTCTTACCGTTGGAACTTTCAACTAATGGTCGCTCAAGGTTACATTGTGGTGGCGCCCAACCGGCGTGGAATGCCCGGTCACGGCGTGGAATGGAACGAGCAGATTTCCAAAGATTATGGTGGCCAAAACATGCGCGATTATCTGTCCGCGATTGATGATGTGGCCAAAGAAACTTATGTGGACAAGGATCGAATGGGCTGTGTAGGCGCCAGTTATGGCGGCTATTCGGTGTTTTACCTGGCCTCACGGCATGAAGGACGTTTTAAATCGTTCATCGCCCACGATGGTATTTTCAACTGGCGCTCGATGTATGGAACTACCGAAGAGCTGTTCTTTGTGAATTGGGACCTGGGCGGTGCCTATTGGGACAAAAACAATGCGGCCGCCCAAAAATCCTACTCGGAGTTTAATCCGGTCAACTTTGTCGACCGATGGGATACGCCCATTCTCATCATTCAAGGTGGGTTGGATTTTCGTGTGCCTATTGGGCAAGGCTTGGAAGCATTTCAAGCGGCCCAACTGCAAGGGATCAAGTCGAAACTGCTCTACTTTCCCGAGGAAAATCACTGGGTGCTCAACTCCCAAAATAGCCTGGTGTGGCAACGTGAATTCTACAAGTGGCTGGAAGAGACGGTGAAAGGCCTTGATTAAGATTTCTGAATCATTTTTAATAGAATTTGGGGGTTGAAGCGATGGGGTTCTACTAACAAAGAGAACCGCATCCCTAACGCTTCTTTTATTTTAATGGTGAGGCTTTTTCGGTAACAAAACTTTGCAGCTTTCCGCTGTCTATTCACCTTACTTCGAACGGTTGTATCCCCTATTCAAACAACCCAATTACGCGCGCAACCGTCATAGGGGCACCTTTCTGCACGACAACCAGCACTACAAGGCAACCAGTAACCACCTTAGAACAATACCCATTACGAGAGGCGTTATCATTGCAACTACGATAAACCGATGCGTTCCATGAAATGGGGACGTTCTGCGCTAAAGGCTGTTCGTTGACGTTGCTGATACCTACAAATGCATCGCCAGGATCAGTAGAATGCCTCGGTACCCGTTACGGTTGTTTTAGTCATCCTGCCTAAGAACCACTACACTAACATGGAGTCTTTTCCAAGCCAGAAGTAGGAAGATTCATTGGTGTGCATGAGCAATTCTATTCGCTTCATTTTCACGACCGCCCATCCGTCCATCACGCTTCTCCCTTACAAATAATATCTCAAAATCAGCCACTTACAAAGGTGTAGTGGTAAAGTAGAGGCTGATTTTTTGCCTTTCCCCTCCCCTTTTCCGTTACTTACTTTCCAATCGCCAGAAAGAACCTTTTCACCTGAGATTGCCACCCTATATGGCGATCAAAAATTCTTTCTGATGCCCAGGTTAACCTCCTACAATCCGATGGATTTCTATCCTGGCAATTGGCTCTTTGTAAGCAGTCAAGGTAACCAGATTGGCCACCAAATATGACCTCAATACACCCTACGAACAATTCGTGGGCCTTCTCAATGAATCGCATTAATCAGTACATAAAACCTCTATTTATCATGAAGAATAGCATT
>CALCCE010000270.1 GCA_937899835.1 uncultured Flavobacteriales bacterium
GTCGTGGAAGCAATGGTAAACGGATTGCCGGTAGCGACTACCGATCCGTTCATGCGCACACTGAGGTCGTAGTGTGATGTGGGGTCGAAACCGGGCAAGACCACCAACGAGTCGGTGTTCAAAATAGACGTTGCTGTTGCGGTTCCATCATAGTCGTTGGGGCCAAAATCAGAAATGGAAAAACCATCTACCCCACATTCTCCGTTGCCTGGATAATAAGCCACCAAGTTGCTGTATTTGGGGTGCGCGTTGGTGATGGCGCTTTGCATGATAGCCACAATGTCGGCACTGTCCAAAACTTCGTTCCAAAACGACACTTCGGCCATTTCCCCATCGAAGAAATCACTTGGCGTGGAGCTGTCCCACTCCTGCCCCAATGAAATACGGCTGGTAGCAGAAATGGATTGACCGTTGGAAAAGGAAGCGGCTTCTACTCCATCTACCCAAAACTGTGTTTGGTTGGAGCCTTCATCATACGTGTAGCCCACAAAGTGCCAGTTGCCATCTGTTACTGTCACACCGGAATTGCGGCTGTTGCCGCCATCAAAAATCCACAGTTGCTCGTTGGTGCGAATACCAAAAATGGAAACGGAACTGCTTCCACTAGTGTTGATGCCTACCAACACCTGGTTATCACCATCTACGGTACCAGCGGCTCGCATCCACAAAAAGATAGAGCGGTTGGTGTTCACCAAGCTGTCGCGCACCGCATCCATGGTCACATAATCCGAGTTGGCTTTTACAAAATTGTAAGTAGAACTCAGGTTGGTGCTCATTTGCCCGGTGTAAGCACTCCCCCCGCAAAAGGATGTATCAGACAAATTGCTTTGGGACACCACGGTGTAATCAATGGTCAAATCGATCAGCAGCGCGCTGTCTCCGCCAAGGCTGTTGGGAATGGTGTCCGCAATCAAGCCATTGGTGTCAATCACCATTCCAGAAGGAGTGGTATATGTGGGTGCGTCACATACTTGCAATTGAAAAGAGGTACAAGCCGGAGCAACATTGTCCGCCAAAATGAAGTTGGATTCGGTGCCGTTCAAGGCAAAACCATTTAAAGCGCCATCGAAGCCATTGGTTGAACCATCAGTTAAAGTGGAGATATTGGTGTTGCTCACTCCGGCCACTCCTTGGTTGAAAGAATAGTAGGCAACCAGATCAGTATTCAAGCCATTGGCCTCGCAGTAACGACCACCGGCCACTTCTGCTGCCGTACGAGCCGTTTTCCAAATTCGAAATTCGTTGACGGCTCCATTGAAGAAATCGCTCGCGCCACTGTTGTCCCACTCCTGCCCGATCGACCATTGGTCGTTGGCGTTGAATGAAGGGACGTTGTTGGTTTCGGTATCTTGTAATGTACCATCCAGGTAATAATTGACGGTTCCATTGTTGTATACAAAAGCTACATGGTGCCAGGCATCGTCCCGAATATCGGGGCCATTGAGGTTGCGGACTGTTGTACCTACCCATAGCTCCCAAATCCCATCATCCATCAAGATGAACATCCGGGCTCCGTTGGAAGAGGTATTCACCCCCAAGAGTATGTCGTTGCCCGATTGGGCGGGGTCTATTTTCACCCAGGATTCGACGGTAAAGATGTTTTGCCCCACCATGTCTCCGGCTATCACATCAATGTTGACATAATCGCCACTGCCATCGAAATCCAGACCGTTGAGTCCGGCTCCAGCAGCCATTACCTGAAAGGTGAAAGGGTCTTGGTTGGAATCGTTGTTGGTAATGGTAAATTGAGCAGTATCCAAGCCAATGTTAGTGGGCGTGAAGGTGACCGAAAAAGTGGTGGAAGCTCCTGGCAATAAGGAGGTGCTGGAGGGTGGCGTCAAAGAAAATTGCCTCCCCGCCTGCATGGCCACTGCGGGCATGCCGCTCAACTCTAAAGTATCTGTCCCACTATTCTGAATGGTGTAGCTTCTTGTGATGGCTCCAGTATTGACCACCACGGCTCCCATGTTGGTGAAGTTGTTGAGCGAGAAAGAACTGCTGTTGTTGGTGATGGACACCCCGTTACCGAGAATTGAAATGTTCGGCTCATTTCCAATTCCGCTGAGATTGATGGTGTTATCCGCCGAACACGCCGAATCAGCATAACTAATGGTCAATTGGGCGGTTTTGCTCCCTCCTGAGCTTGGAGCAAAGACCACTTCCATTAAGGTGGAGTCGCCCACCGCAAGGTTGGTATCTGGATAAGTTAATATGCTGAATTCCGAAGCATCGGCTCCACTGATGACCAAACCCGCCCCCGTATCAATGCTGACGGGTAGCATTCGGTTGTTTGTCAAGTAAAAACCAAGGGTATCGGTTCCCGTGTTGGGTTCAAGGTTGGCAAAGCTAAGGGATGCAGGCACGTCCAACACCTCACAAGCTTGTATAAACTCAAAGGAAAGATCGTATGGTGTACCAACGCCAAAACCGATCTGTTGGTTGCCATTAAATACCAAGAGGTAATAATCACCGGCGGGGAAAAAACCAGCGAAGGGACTAGGATTATTGATGTCGTAGAGCTCAAACAAAACAGTTCGATCTGGCACTTGTCCAAAAGGAGTAAGATCCCAGTTGTTGTAGGCTCTCCCCAGTTGTAAGGTATCTCGAAAGCCACAAAAGTTTCCGGGGGTACCAGCAACGTATTCCAGGTCCGAATAGGCAGTTGGAGTAGCCACCGTTGGTTGGTAAGCGATAATCGTTCCAGCCAAGGGCACAAAGCCTGCCATCTCCACCCGCAATACTCCATTGCTTGGTAGAACAACCTTGTACACATTCACCGAACAACAAGGCAAAGTGAAACAAGACCCTTGCATGCCTACAGCAGTTTCGCCACCGTTGGAGTTGCCACCAGTAATGATTTGTGGAAAACTGTCGACCACAACGGGGTTGAGCAGGCCTTGTGCCTGAGCACGGTGTGAGTTGAGGGTCCACTGGCCTAAGACCAGGAAGAGAAGAGCAAGAAAACAGGCTAAATTTTTCATGAGGGCTTCCGAAATAAAAATGGCTTACGGCTGATCAAATTCAGTTTCAAATGGGCAACAACAGGCCGTTCAAAAAAAAATGGAGGCGCGAACTGCGCCAACCAAAAACCGGGGACTTCTAACCGGCTTCATTCTTGTTACTTAAATGTCAAAACTGAGGGAAGCTAGAAGGGCGCACAAATTTTTGTGCCCAACAGAAAGTGGGATGTGCCGAAAATAGGGTCAGCTGTTCTAAGCGTTTTTGAAGAAAGCAGCTTTTGAAAGCAAGCGCTATCTCTGGGTTTCGCACTTACTCACCATCTCATGAAGGGGAAGAAAATAGCTTAGGAGACCTGCTTGCGTTGGGCCGTATCTTGGAAGGTAATGGTGAAGACCGCTCCTTTTTCAAAGGTGTATGTTGCGCTTCCATACAACTGGCGGCTGAGGCGTTTTACCAAACGCAAGCCCAGGGTATCCGATTGGGAAAAATCGATGCCTTCCGGCAAACCCAAGCCGTTGTCTTTCACCACCAGCTCGTAGTGGCCGGTCTGGGGTTGGTGCAATTGAATATGAAGGGCCTTTTCCTGGATTTCGCTAAAAGCATATTTGAGGGCATTGCTCACCAGTTCATTCAAAATCAAACCGATGGGGATGGCGGTATCAATATCCAAGGTATACCCTCCCCCCTGCACTTCTGCCTTTATGGATTCATCTGCCGCATAGATGAAGGCCAGTTGTTGCACCAGTTGTTTGGTGTATTCTTCAAAGGCGATGACTCCAATGTCGTCGTTTTGGTAGAGCTTTTCGTGGATGAGGGCCATGGCTTTCACCCGGCTTTGTCCGTCTTCTACCGCTTGGCTGGCGGCTTCGTCCACAATGTCGTCGGTTTGCCATTCAAGCAAACTCGAAACTACTTGCAGGTTGTTTTTCACGCGGTGGTGAATCTCCTTGAGCAAGATTTCCCGCTCGTTGTTTTGCTTTTCAATGAGCTGGTTTTTCTCGGTGAGGGTTTCGAGGTTTTGCTGCTTTGCCCGGTAAGAGCGGAACAACAACAAGGCTAAGATGGCCGCCAACACCAAACCCACAGAAACCGTGATGGATATAATTTGCTGTTGCTTTTCCTTGGCAAGGCTCTCATTGAGTTTGGCTTCGTTGAGGGCGTTTTGCCGGTTCAGCAGATCGATTTCAAGTTCTTTTTTGTCTGCCTCGTACTTGCCCTGCAGGTCGGCAATGGCTTGTATCTTTTCTTCCGACAACAAGGAGTCGCGCGTGTTGATATAGTCTTGCGCATACACCACCGCTTCGTTGCTTTTGCCCAGGCCTTTATAAGCTTGAAACAAAATGCCCGCACACTCGCTTTTGTTGTTCAACAGTCCTTCTTCGTCCGCAAGGCGGTAGGCAATCAAACCTTCGGCTACGCACTTTTTCAACCAACTAGCCTCCACACTGTCTCCTTTTTGCAAATAAGCCCGAGCAAGGTTGAGGTGGGTAAACATCAATTCGCGTGGGGTGCCACCTTCAGGAAATACTTCCTGAGCTTGTTGGTAGTTCTCTATGGTAAGGTCGATTTGGTCTTGCGCCTCGTAGATTTCTCCAATGCTGGTGTAGTAGCGCGAAATGGCGCTCCAGTCGCCCAACTCTTGGTTGATGGTGTTGGCCTTTGTAAGGTATTCAATGGCCTGGTTGTACTGCTTTAGGTTGGTATAGGCCACCCCAATGTTTTGATAACAGGTGCGTTCCAGCGGTCGGTTGTTGCTTTTCAGCACTGCTTCAAGGGCTTTGAAATAATACTCCAAGGCCTTTTCCGGATCGTTGGAATGCAATAAATACAGGGCGCCAATGTTGATTTGCGTGTAAACTTGAGAAGCTTGCACGCCTGCTATACGGGCAGAATCACTCTGCAGCAAATATTCCAAAGCGATCAGGTATCTCCCCGCTTGCATGTCCTGCACCGCCAGTGCATTGTAGCCGTTGATGAGTGTTCTGTGCGCCTTTACCTTTTCAGCCAATTCGATGGCTTGTCGGACATAAGCAATGCCCGCTTCTTTTTGGCCTGCATCGATTTTTTGCAAGCCTAAGTTTTGCAAGCAGTAAGAAATGCCAACCGTGTCATGGATGGCTTTGAAGGCCGCCATACTCTGCTGCAAATAATCGAAAGAAACGGTATCGTTAAATCCACGGAAGTAGATCCGCCCCAGGGAAAACAGCATTTTCGCCTTGTGGTAGCCTTGCCCCGTGGCTTCAGCTCGCTCCAATCCCATTTGAAAATAGCGCAGGGCAGAATCTGGCGCAGGCCGAAAGTAAACTTGCCCAATGCCGTGGATCATTTTCAAACACAGGGTATCGTCGGTGCAATTGGCCAATTCACCCTTTAGCGAATCCACCAAAGCCAGGTTGGGTTTCGCCTGCGTAGAAACTAAAAGCAGCAAAAAAGCACACACAAATTGCAATACAAAGGGGGCACGCATCATCGTCTTGGTAAAGTGGAGGTCATTGAAAAGTATGCCGGAATTCGCCAAACCCGAACTCATCCCATGTTGATGAGGGTCAACAATTCTTCCCGGTAATTTCTCCCGATAGGAATTTCGGCTTTGCCGATGTAAACATTCATGGAATTGATGGTATCCAGGTGGTTCAGGTTGATGGTGTAGGACCGGTGGACCCGAAAAAAGTTGCTGGGCAGGCGCTCACTAAATCCATTCATCGTACTGCGCATCAAATGCTTTTTGCCTTGCACCGTGTGTATCTCCACATACACGTGCTCGCTCTTCACATACTGGATATCCGACAACTTCACTTTGTGAAACAGGTGTTTATCTTTCACAAACAACGATTCTTTGATGAAGAGTTGGCGTTCTTCGTTCAAACTCTCCGGTATTTTACTCACGGGTTGCTCACTCGACTGGTGGTTGTAGAGCGCCAATTCTACGGAGGTATACAAATCGTCTTTGTTGAACGGCTTCACCAGGTAGGCGGGAGGAGTGAGCCTTTTGGCCCGTTCAACGGTGCGCGGATCGGCATTGGAAGTAAGAAATATAAAAGGAATGTTGTAATCTTCTTTGATCTTCCAGGCCAGGTCGATGCCGTCTTTGCTTCCGGCCAGTTGAATATCGAGCAAAACCAGATCAGGTTGCTCGTGTTGCAACAGTTCTACGGCTTCGGTGTAGTTGATGACTGGCTCTAAAGTGTTGTAGCCCAGTTTTTTCAAGGTGCGGCAGATGTTGTCGGCAATGACAATCTCATCTTCAACCACCATGATGGTTACCTTCTCCACAGTTTTTTGTTTCGCTTGGTTCGTGCTTAGAGGAATGCCCCCTACCCTTGCGATACGAAAATAGGAGAAGTGGGTTTACCCTAAAAGGGCTGCCACTGTTGTTTGCCTCCTTTTATCGCTCAGACCACACGATATATTTTCGCATTTAGGCTTGCCCGAAGGACAATTCCCATCAATTAACCTGGAGTTCCCCATCAATCAATCTGTTTTGATATCCGGTGCAATTGACTCTTTTACTTCCCCTTTCTCTCTTTCACTTTTGTACAGTTCTTTTTTAGCACGAATGAGCAAAATAGTTTCCAGAACAAGTACCGAATACATTCATCCTTAATACTTAAAAATATGTTTCTCAAAAACAAAGAAAAAACGATTCGCCTAATTCAGGCTGCCCAAAATCGGTGGGCCAACTACATCCAACAAATTGGAGAGGCCAAAGGCAATCCTGATGAATACACCCGCTTAACCAAAAAAATGCTTGCGGAGCTTTATGGTTTTGAGCACAGTGAACTCGATCCTCCCATTCTTTTTAAGCCCACCCTTGCTATAAAGAAACCAGTGCGTACGACCTACAATGAAACCCTATCCTACTTCATTGGAGGAGAAGTTGAGGAAGATACAGGCTTTGCGCTTACTCCTTGGGAAAAGGTTGAATTTCACAATGACATGCACATTACGGTTGTAGATAGCCATTGTGTATTGGCGATGGGCCGTTGCACCTTCTACAATTCAGAACAGAAGCCCCAAAGGACGACTGCCGATTACACGTTTGGCTATAGACTGGTCGAGGGCAAACTGGTCATTTTTCTCCACCATTCTTCACGGATGGAAGAACCCAGCATTTAAGCTACTGACCAGGAAGCGTACAACACGCTAATTCCTATTTCGTCTTTAGCAATCACTACTTAAAAAAGTTACAAAAATGTGCACGCGAATTCTTTACACCAATTATCAGCACCAAAGTTTCCTTGGCCGCAACATGGACTGGTACGAGCCACCAGCGCCCGATTTATGGGCCTTCCCCAAAGGGATGAAGCGCACCTCAAGAGCAAAAAACGCACAAGAAGTTGAGCTGGAATGGACCTCGGATTTCAGTAGCGTCATTAATTCTTGTTACGAACAGGCCACCTCTGACGGCATGAATTCCGAAGGCCTGACCGTGAACTTGTTATGGCTTACCCGATCCGAGTTTCCTCAACATATCAACCAGGGCAAAAAGGATGCGCTCAGCCTCAGCATTTGGGCGCAATACCTCCTCGATAAGTGCCGCATGGTGAAGGACGCTATTCAGGCTATGGACTCCATTTTTATTCAGAGTGGCGACACACCTGGGGAGTATCGCGGCCTGGCCACTTGCCACCTCTCGGTGGGCGACCGGGAAGGCAATTCAGCCATTTTTGAATACCTAAAAGGCGAACTACATATCCATACCAATGTAGACATCAGCCATTCGGAAGCCATTTTTCACCATTACTCCAAAGAAGCCGTTCGGGTAATGGCCAACGATCCTCAATTTGACCGCCAATCTGGTTCTATGATGTATTGGCAGGAAAAAAACAACAATTACCGTGTTGAAAACCAGTACCTCCCTGCCCTACTGCCGGGAGCCAACACCTCCATCGATCGATTTGTAAGGGCCAATTACTTCACCAACCAACTGCCCGATTCGTTGAGTGGCACCCAAGCGCTGGCTGGGGTGGCGGGAGTCGTCAACAATGTGGCGCAACCTAAAGTGCAGGATTTGACCTACAACAGCCCAGACTTCAGGAGCAACACCCAGTATTCCACTTTCGCGGATACGCGTAACCGGCTGTACTTTTACCGTTCCACTTACAGTCCGTTTTTGATTTGGATCGATTTGAATGCGGTACCGTTTGATGCCCTCCCCCTTGAGCATGGATTCCAGCTGGGACTCAACAAGGAGGGCGTTTTTGAAGAAAATAATTTCTATGGAGGAGGAAACGTAACCTCCATGCTGAAGCCTGCGAAACCATTTACGTTTAAAGAGGCAAACCAAGACTTGAAATAAAAAACTTGGAGTTTGATGACCAACCTACCGTACGAACCTGTTGTGGGTTCTCGTAATTCCATTCAGACGGTTCGTATTGTGGGTTGGCCATTGCCATCCACACCTTTCGCCGGAAGTACTTCTTTGGGAGCAAAAAAATCGCCCCAACTATTTACACAGGTGCACCGCTCGGCCATCATCCACCTCAATCACGTTCTAACAACTTATCCATTGCCACTAAGCACAACCTCTCCATCTGCTTCCGTTTAGGAGTCAACAAGAATGTATGGAAAGCTCAAGATGACATTTATCAATCGCAATACGAGCGAAGAAAGCGGAGAAGATGAGCGCTTTCCTATCGGATACGGCTACCATCAATGAATTTAGCGAAACCGACCGCGAAGGGCCGACTTCTCCTACTTGCCCCTTAACCGTAAGTCAAACCATGAACGTGAAACATAGCTATCTCAAGCCTCAAAGCATGGGCATCGTATTCTATTCCGATGCGGAGTAGCCGTTTTCTCGAAGGACTTTTTGACAAAATTGAACCTTTAATTCAAAAAACTTTTTTATTACATCTCCTGAATGGCAATTTACAGGAACAATTTTCGACCAATTAAAATCTTCTGTGTTCAAAGCAAGTCGTAAATCCGCGAGTTTTTTTCGCCACAGGGTAACATTTTCATCATTAATCGTGTACATCGTTGAATCGAAACAAGTATTGTTCTCTATAGCTTCCAATTCCCGCTTGTTAGCTTGCATTGCCGTTTCGTAAACATTCAAGTTCGTTCTTATAGATTCATTTTCTAACATCTTGAAAAATTATTTCATTTACAACCGTATCACAATTTTACTCTTGCAGCAACGCACTGCCTGATCCACGATAATCTACTGGGTCAAACAGCGACTTCTATTTTGTGGTTGGGAAGTAAACGATTGGATAGTATTGGGGTACATCTTTTCCTATCGGCTTAAAGCGGACAACAAGCCATTAGCAATGGTTGACAAATCGATAACAAAAGGAAGAAAAAAAGCCTATTCTGTCTCGGAATAGCCGTTTTCTTGAAGGACTTCTTGACAAAATTGAACCTTTAATTCAAAAAACTTTTTTATTACATCTCCTGAATGATAATTTACAGGAACAATTTTCGACCAGTTAAAATCTTCTGTGTTCAAAGCAAGTCGTAAATCCGCAAGTTTTTTTCGCCAGAGGGTAACATTTTCATCATTAATTGTGTACATCGTTGAATCGAAACAAGTATTGTTCTCTATAGCTTCCAATTCCCGCTTGTTAGCTTGCATTGCCGTTTCGTAAACATTCAAGTTCGTTCTTATAGATTCATTTTCTAACATCTTGAAAAATTAATTTCATTTACAACCGTATCACAATTTTACTCTTGCAGCAACGCACTGCCTGAACCACGATGATCTACTGGGTCAAACAGCGAATCCTCTTTTGTGGTTTGGAAGTAAACGATTGGATAGTATTGGGGTACATCTTTACTTATCGGCTTAAACCGGACAATTAGCCATTAGCAATGATTGAAAAATCGATAACAAAAGGAAGAAAAAAAGCCTATTCTGTCTCGGAGTAGCCGTTTTCTTGAAGGACTTTTAGATAATACTGCACTTTCAGTTCAAAGTATCTTTTGACCACTTCTCCTGAATGATAATTCACTGGAACAATTTTACCTAAATTAAAGCCTTTTGTATTCAATGCCAATCTCAAATCCACTAAGCATTTTCTCCACAAATGGACATTTTCATCATTGATCGTATAAATTGTTGTATCGAAACAAGTATTATCCACTATGGCCTCCAATTCCTGCTTGTTAGCTTCCATTGCCGTTTCGTAGATATTTAGATTCTGCCTTAATGATTCATTTTCTAGCATCTATAAAAGAACTTCAGTTTTAAAACGCCACTGCTTCAGGTATCGCAAAACCTATTCTCAGCTGAAATTATTTTCC
>CALCCE010000271.1 GCA_937899835.1 uncultured Flavobacteriales bacterium
TTCGTTATAAACTCGGTTGGCATAACCTGTATTACTTGTGAAGAAAAAGAGATTGAAAAGATTCCGATCGCCGGGATTTATTCAATCTTATTCGATTCTGGCACCAACCGGTTTTTTTATAACCAATCGCCATTTGGTGAGGTTTTCGAATTTGACTTGAACACTCGCCAATCTGCTTCTCTGGAAATTAAGGGCAATCCAGTATTCCCTGGCTCGGAAACGCTAATTGTATCGAGGGAAGTTGAAAAGGGGACTCCCTATCCTAACGTCTCCTTGATTAAACATTACCTAAAAGGATCAACCGAAGATTTAACACTAATGACAGGTATTTCAGGTGAACTGACACAGGTATTTGCTAACATGAATAGCATTATATGCTCCAAGCTTGTTGACGGGCAATTTCAAACCTATCTATGCGCTTTGGGGGATGAAGATCAATGTCAGCTGTTGGAACGACCTAAAGGTTTCTATCCCAACCCGATCATTATAGAGGATGGTGCATTTTATTTCAATCGGGTTTCACTTGAATTATTACCGGTTGAGGTTTAATAAAATTCATGCACCTGTTTTCAGATTCGTGTGAAACCCTGACTATTACCATGAGTATAAAACAGGCACGATGATAGGTATTTGATATATAAACTTCGATTAGACGGAAACAGAAACAGCAACCCTAATCAGGTTGCCGTTTTAATAGACTATAATAACCATAATCTATTCAATTGAATGATAAGCTGAATCATTGTAGAGGGGTTCTCACGATAATTGTTATAGATGACAAAAGGACTACTGTTTGAATGCAAATTATTTTTGAAAATAGAAAATTTCATGAGATTAAATATATTCCAGTTGGTAATTAGAACACTCCTTTTCTGTTGTGTTATAGCAAGTAATCCCAATGTTGGATGTGGTCAGGACGTTGATTTAAAAATTCAATTTTCAGACTCCTATTACTTTCTTACTATTGATGAACGAATTTTTTGTTTGGACTCAATCATAAAAAACAGAGGAAATGCAGGGCATTTTATTCTTGCATATAATGATTTATGTAGCCTATCTGGTATAGAACCAAACAACCGGTTCTTTGATATATCGGGCTTAACAAATACTGTTCACATCATCAAGGATGAGGAATACGAGCACTTCTTAAATCGACTACAAAATTGGAGTGAAAAAATCCCTAAAGGTTAAACTTATAGTTGGGCATAGATAAGAATTTGATTTAAAAATTCAATTTCCAAATACCTGTTTCCTAAAATCAATTGAGTAGCAAATTTCTTGCAAAGATATTACCAATTCTTTTGCAAAATTTCCAGGTTATATAATTACACCTTCAGGAGCAATGAAAAGATATGACCCTTCAACAGAGAACATAGAAACTTTGGCAACGGATTTGCCTTCTGATCCAAATGCACCTGAAAGACGTAATAATGTCGCACCTGAAAAAGTAAGAATCAGAAAGAACAAAAAGTTTATCCGCATCACAGCCAATCGGATAATTGTTGAAAAAGAGCAAAAAAGTACCTGTAACCATGAAAAAAGCTTCTTTCATATTAATCATTTTGATAATCGCACTTCTGAATGGCGGGTTTGAATCTAAATATTCTGAAGAGTCGAAGAAAATTATCCATTCCAAGGAAATGGCTTTATCAATAGCCGAAATTGTACTTGTAGGACAGTATGGAAAGGGGGTAAGGAAGCATAAACCTTTCCAAGTCTACGATATGAACCAATATTGGGTCGTGAAGGGTAAAGACTCCAAAGGAGGACCATATATTGAAATAGAGAAATCGGATTGCAGGATAAGAAAGGTCCAAAACGGCAAATAGGTCCCTCGTTCTACCTGTGGTACTGTGGTTGTAAACCACAACAAATTTGTAATACCTACACAGACTAATGTTCCACAATAAACCGCTTCTAATAGCATTGATTATGGCTTTTATTGCTTTTTTCAATGTAAATGCTCAGAGTTGGGCAGATAAGATTGTAATCTATCAGATCTCTACTGAAGGGGATTTTGAGAACTCAATTCCTCCAAGCAAACTAAGAGAGATTGCATTTAATCCAACTGTAATTTCTGATAGTTCCAAGGTTCAGGAGTTAATTCGAGATTTGCAACTCAATGAACAAGATGTAAAGAATGGCATAGGAAGTCTTGGGGATTCCTTAATACCGATGTGGATTGATAACCGAATCTTAATTGATTTTTATTCAGGGACGCAAATCGTCTTCATTATAGAGGTAGATTGCTTTGGAAATCAAAGATTCAATGGAATTGCGCCATCAAAAGAAAGAGAGTATTTAGTTACCGAGCACCTAAAAAACGAGGTGTTAAGTATCGCAGAAGAGCTACTCAGGGAGAATACGGAAAGTATGTTTTACCTGTATTAGATAGCTGAGGAATAAGCCCACCGGAATGATATTGAACTGAGAAACCCTACATGATTTTTGAATATGAACATATCCGTGATGCTCCGAAGCCATGCTAAAGGAGCCACCCTATTTGCCTTACTCTGTTTTGGTGTATGCACCTGCCTGCACGGCCAAACCGCTGGCAAAGGTCAGCTTAGGTATGCCATCTACCCGGAAACCGCCATCATTAAGTTGGACGGAGTGAAGCTGGACACCAACCTTGGTACACTCGAATTAGATACCGGCAACCATGTCTTTCAATTTTGGGCACCAAGACGAAGCTTGATTGTGGATACCGTATTTGTCAAGCCTGGAAGGAACAACTATGTCAGGGTAGCCACTTTTTCAGAGGAGTTTCTGGCTTACAGAAGCAAGGCGATCAAGCAAAAGGCTTTAAAAATCGGTATCAACTCGGTTGTTCCAGGTATTTCAAGCTATTATTTCCTAACAGCCGTTGCAAGACGGGTTAGAGCCTACGACAACAGTTTGGCCCAATATCAAGATGAAGCCAATAATGCCCAAAGAGTCTACCAACGCGCTTTTATCATCAACGACATCAATGAATCAAAGAGCGACTTCGATGAGGCAAAAGAGGCTTATGAAAACGAACTCACGGAAAGAAATCGTTACGTCACCAAAATGTATGTTCTTGGCGGGGCTTCCATTATTGCTTCGGTGGGTATTTGGGTTTGGACTCGTAAATGGTCTAAACCGGTCTACACTGAATCGCCCCTTTTAACACGTATCAAGCCAACATCCTCCTTTCAGTTCAACACGCACACTTTTGGAATTACCATCTCGATATGAAAAAATTCGCTCTTGTTTCAATGTTCCTGCTGCTCCTTTTGGGGTGCAAAAAAAATGAATTAGAGGACGTCAATGCGGAGGGTAGTATTTTTGATCCAGATACAGGCATAGAGTTCATTCGTGTAGATTTCTCTCCAACGAACGATTGTGACATAGTGAGGGTGAAAATGCGTGTTGACAAAGAAGCCATCCCTACTGACGAGCATAAAAGGGTGGTTGGCTTGAGGCTCAATGACATTGAGGTGCATTACAATTTTTTCTCTCCTTTAGACATGGCCAAGGAGTATAGCAGGAACGTTCGTGTCGATTGCGACCAACCCACCCAATTCAGGGCTTACTTGATTACCACCTACGGTGGGACTGTCAGGCCAAGGTTGGTTGATAACGGAATAAGGGTTTACGAACCATAATCCAGGACGCTTTTTCAATGAAATTCAAGGTTCTTGTATTGTTGCTTCTGCTTAAATCTACGGCTGGGTTCGGCCAGACAATTAAAGGTGTTGTGGTGGATTCTAAAACGCAAGAGCCTCTGTCCTACTCCTGTGTCAGCTCACAAACAAAGCTCTATGGTACAGTGACTGATTCCAGTGGAAAGTTTCAACTAACTATCCATCCCGGTGATTCTCTTCTGATTACCTCACTTGGCTATTTTGACCACCTAATCATCTGCTTAGACACCAACCTGTCAAAAATTGATTTAGGAACCATACATCTGGTGGCAAGTGGGGTTGCCGGTTACATGATTATGTCAGAAAAAAGGCGCTTCTCTAAAAGAGAAAGATACGTTTGCAGGTACGTAAACAACCTAAAAACGATTACCTCCGATGATTTGGTCATAAAATGCCCCAATGACTCTATTCAACTTCAATGGAAGCGCATAGAAGAACGCACATTACAAGTAAATTTTGAAGACATGAGAGCCTGTTTTTAAATCTTTAGGGGTGTGGCCAGAATAGGATATAATCAGATTTCATACGTTAAATATTTTCAACTTATCATCTTTCCAACACATCCCGTTGTTTGCAGGTCTTCCTCATCCCACTGTGATGTGACCCCAAGGGTTTGAGGCCCTCTTTTGGTTCTTACGTTTATTGAACCATTATGGGTCATAATACCTCACTATGTCCGATTGTTCAAACGCTGCATACGCGGTTATAAAAGATGAGCCATTTTGTCCCCTATGGCCCAATTAATTGAAGGTAGTGGTTTATTAAGGGACAAAACCGGTCATTGGGTCCGATTGTGCAAACACCGCGCGGGCCGTTCTAACAGATGGTATGTTTTGACTGCTAATGGCGCATTAGTTCACCTGCGCCCCGCATGGTGGTATAGGCAAATCTAACAAAGAAGAATACCAAGAAACATCTTATGTTGGAAACTTGAGGGCAAACCAATACACCTTTGTATCCTAACTCGTGCTTTTATCTATAGTGAATGTGGACAGTCGATAGTTTTCGACCAACTGCAACTGGACTTGTTAGCAGTTTCTTGCATTGAGTGAAATTTCAGTTTTTTTAAACCATTTGCTGTCTATAGGCGGCAGACAGCACTTCGTTTGAATTTTTCGCTTTTTTCAATTGATTTGAAAATTTCACTTTTTTCAAATCATGTGGTGTCTGTTCCCCATAGACCGCGGTTTGTTTGAAATGTTCACTTTTTCGACCTGAATGAAAAATTCGTATGTTCGAAAACATCCGCTGTCTACTGGTCCACGGCAAACAGCTTGTGTGAATAGCTCGGCTCTTAGATTCTCAGGAGAGATTTCAGAAGCTATTGATAAACCTGTTTCCCACTTCTAAAATCGCTCCTCAAGACAACAGGCGGAACTTCCAATTCAGACACTTGAAAACTCTTGAATTGGCCAATCAGTGCGAAAGTAAGTGATTGCCATTTCTCTTATTGGTTCTTTTGATGTAACTCTTGCTGTAAGCGTTAATCAAAGTTCCAGACCTGCCTCATAGAGTATGTGCCAAAAGACGGATTGTAGAAGGTCGATTCTGGGTCCGTGCTATTCTGCCAATCAGTTGACAAAACTCTGCCAAAAACTGTCTACTTGACAGTGGATATCGGTCTTTTGATCTTGGCATAATTCGTGACAATAGTAATGAAGTAAAACAGGGTGGTAGCTTAAATACTAAATGACAAAATGGCAACAAACAAAAGTGAACACTTACAGCAAACTTTGGACACTCATAAAATGAGTCATGTCCAAGACCTCATGGACAAGTACATTAAAAAGCGAGATGAGGTTCGAGATGCGTTGATTGAGAAGTACGCGAAAGAGAAAGCAACCAATCCAATCAACTCCGGGTCGTATGCTAAACACACGGCGATTAACACCAAATTCGACATTGACATTTGCATTCCATTTAAGCGAAAAAGTTTTGACACACTGTCTGAAATGGCAGATGATGTATGGAATTATTTCCAAAATGAGTATGAAGACGAGGAGCTTATCAAGCCAGTCAGAAAACAGCGGGTAAGCACGGGCCTTACATTTGACATCGACGGCGATGAAATAGACATGGACGTTGTCCCTGGCAGAGAAATCAATGAGGATGAATACTCAACAACGCATGATCTGAAGCTCTATGTTCGCCCAAAAAACGGGGACCCTGCCACTGAGACAAAGACAAACATTAAGAAGCACATCGACCATATTAGCGGTAAAAACCCGGAACGAGACATCATCAAGCTCCTGAAAGTATGGAAGGCCGAACACTCTAAAAGGTATAAGTCATTTTTCGTTGAGCTGATTACTATCAGGGCCTTCGATGATAAGGGAGATGCAACTCCTACTGGGTTGTGGCCAAAGCTAGAAATGGTAATGGAATTCATTCGTGATAATGTTTTAACAATTCGACTAACTGACCCTGCTAACTCCAACAATATTGTGTCCGACACCATCACAATTGGAAGGAAAAACAGCTTATCCAACGACATGCGTAACATGCTTAAAAAGATTGAAGAGGACAGCGACAACATCAAAACCTACTTCCCGATTAACGATGAGTTTTCCGACGACGATGATGGAAACGGCAAAGGAGTTGGCCCTACGATACTGACAACGCAGAGCTTTGGCTAATGGAGGAAATAGCCAACCTTTGCAATGAATTTTTTAAAACTGCCCCAGCAGCTACCTTAATCAAACCCTTCAAAATTATCAAGGGCGTTGTAATCGGCAGGATTGAGGTGGAAACGAGCAAGGACAATCCGGTTTTTGATGTTCTAATTCCAGGAGGGTATCCTTTGGGCAATAACCAGAATTCTATCCACTTCGTTTGTAAGGAAGTCATGGGTTATAACCATGTCAACTTGGATGGATCAATTTGCTTGCATGCCCGTCCCGATCACAACCCAACCCGGAAACTACACGCAGAGTATAACCTACTCTTACAGTGGATACAGGATTACTACATTGACGAAAAGGGCGATACCAAGTATTCCTACCTACTGGCTAAAAGGAATGATACCACAATTCTGTTCGACGACTCTAATACTAACCTCCGACAACATGATTTTGGTACGTTTACTTTCGTTTCCTTCGGTCCCGGATCAAGAGGAAAAGGGGAGCAGATCATTGTTAACAATTTCGACAGTCTACCATCCACGTTCGCAGAATATCTCCAATCACCGAAAAATGAGAAGGTAGGGCAAGGTGTATGGTTCTACATCAAAGACGAGCCTGTTATCGAACGAAGGAGGATCGCCCAGAACTGGAGCGACCTCGAACCATATTTTGACAAGGAGTCGATCAATTATATGTATCTATTCCACCAGCAAGCAATGCGACAGAAGAGGAGGCCAACTAATATGTTGGTAATGATCGGGTACGACATTCCAGGGGAGCAAGGAACAGAAGTTCATTGGGAGTGTCTGCAAATCGACCCTCGCCATTTTCCGGTTCGGGGTGTGAAGTCGGCAATCGGATGGGGTGGAGAGTTCACTGAACAACCTCTTAATTGGTGCAACACAGCTAATTGCGCTTACGACAGGTACTTCGGACGGGGAAGGCTTGCGGATGACTTGACCCAGAGTCGGGTCCTTTTGATCGGGACGGGTGCCATCGGGAGCATGATGGCAATGGCGCTTGCAAGGGGTGGATTACGCAAGCTCACAACTGTAGATTTCGATGTGGTTGGATCAGGAAACATCTGTCGTTCAGAGTTCGACATGCAGCATATTGGAGACTACAAAATTGATGGAATTGTTCAAAGACTATTGATGACTTCACCCTTCCTCGATGTTTGGCAAGAAGGGCAAATCTATAAAGGACTACCTGGATCTGTTCATTATGAAAAGACTAGAGAATTCCTCCAAAAGCACGACATTATCTTCGATTGCTCGACCGATATGGAGTTGGCCTACATGATAGACAAGATGAAGTTGAAAAATCAAATCGTGTTTAACCTGTCGATCTCCAACAAAGCACGTGAACTGGTATGTGTAACCGGTCGCAGAACTGTTGCTGATCAAAAACACCGAATTTTCGAGAAGCTTTCACCAGAGAGCGTAAAAGTTGATTTTTACCCAGAAGCGGGCTGCCAGTACCCTACCTTCGAAGCCGGATATAATGATGTGAACGTGCTGGTCCAGCATGCTCTAAAAATTATTAACCGGCGATACCTCACGAGGGTTGACCATTCAACGTTTATCCTCAGAACAACGGAGACCGAAACTAAATTTGAAATAGAGGTAGATGAATGTTAAGTATATAAATAATACCCTTGGGTTTTCAGTCGAAATTCCAGCCGAAATTTTAGACAAAATTAGACAGTTAGGTCTTGAATTTCACCCGCGTGAATTTGGGGGGATTTTCTTGGGAAAAACCAGCCCCAACTGTTCTAAGATCACCATTACAGAGCTTGTCATACCTACCGAGTACGAAAGCAAGCCAAATGGCTTTACCAGGCACCCCCACAACCTAAACGATCGCATCAAGGACGAATACAACCGGTCAGAAGGTGAAATCAACTACGTTGGGGAATGGCACACCCACCCCAACGGAAAATCCCAATTCAGCAAGAAAGACCTCAAGGCTATGGCGGCAATTAGCGCCTTAACAGAAGTAAAAACAGCGACCCCATTGCTCCTAATAGCCGGGCTAACGAAGAACTTGTATGATCCGGCTCTATATATCTATTACCAAAGCACCCTTCAAGCATACACCAATGACAGGTAATACTATAAACACCAAAGATTTATTTCTCGGTCTTCAAGAGGCAATGGCTAAGAAACTCGGAGCGGTACGCAAGCAAGTGAAACACGCTCCGACCAAAGGAGACGTTAGTGAACGGCATTGGATCAACTGGTTGGAGGAATACCTACCAAATCGTTATAATGTCGATTCCGCTACGATCATCGACTACAAGGGCAATTACAGTGATGCTATCGACTTGGTAATCTACGATCAACAGTATACTCCTTTCGTTTTTGTCGAAGATGGTGTGAAATTCATTCCGGCTGAAAGTGTGTATGCAGCTTTTGAAGTGAAACAGGAGGTGACTCGGGAGCTATTGATCTATGGTGGAAAAAAGGTAGAGTCTGTGCGAAAGCTCAATCGGACGGTCACACAGGTGGTAGATAAAGGAAGGGTGAAACCTGCTCCACAACTCTTTCGAATAATGGGCGGCTATCTCGCTCTGTCCAATTCATGGAAGGAATCAATCGCCAATGGCAAACCGTTCAAAAATGCAATATCGGCTCTTACAACTGATCAGCAACTTGACATCGGATGCGTCTTGGAGGATAGCGCGTTTTGGGTGGATTACAGCAACAACACCATTTCATATAGCACTAAGGAAGAAGCATTGATTACATTCTTTCTTAAATTGATGGACGGCCTGCAAAAGCTCGGCACGGTGCGACCAATCGACATAATGAAATACGCTGACGCCCTGGATTCAATTTGATAAATCCCTGCCTAAATGAAAGGAGATAGTCACGTAAAAAAGATTGTAGCCCAAAAGAAGCTAAAGCCGCTCAAGAAGACCGACCCACGGCTTATGCCATTGCTCAATGCAGTAAAAGAATGGGCCGGAAATTCACTATCAGGTTCATTGGTCTCTGGCATCAAGTTGTCCGGGTCAACAGCCAAGGGAACGGCTCTGAAAGGGAAAACCGATCTCGATTTATTGATCTCCTTAAAAGATTCAACTGCTGGAACTTTGGGAGAGATATACGAATCCCTATACAAGTTCCTGAGCGCTCGTCGAGAAAAACTGGAAATTACCAGAATGAGGCGGCAAAACGTCTCAATTCGGATTTACACTTCTAATTTCACCATTGATTTTGTACCAGCTAAAAAACAAGCTGGCCTGCACAATTGGTACAGGCTTCATGTCAGAAGAGGGGCAAAAGCCTGGACCCAAACCAACACCAGCATCCACATAGCAAAAGTCAAAGCATCAGGAAGACAGACGGAGATTTTGGCAACCAAAATTTGGCGAGACAATCACAAACTTGATTTCCCCTCAATTTACTTGGAGCTGGCTGTCCTAGATGCCCTTTACAAAAAAGGCAAAAACCAGCCTGCTCTGAATTTCACCAGGGTGTTGGACTATCTTTCAACCACATTTGTAACCAGGAGAATTGTTGACCCCGGCAACACAGCCAACATTATTTCAGATCTTCTTTCACAGGCTGAAAGATCAAAGATTGCAAAGCAAGCAGAAGAAACCCTTCAAGAAAAATACTGGTCAAACAGATTGTGGTAAACTGATAAGAAAATAACTAAACGTAACTAAGAGCCAAGAAACACATCGATAGTGGTTTTCCGTTTGTACTTGAGTTGAAAAAAAAGACCTGTAGCAGGAAAGACACCTTCTTTCTTTCACTGGTCAGGCTCCTAAAGTTCAAGATTGGTTGATTAGCCCTGGTGGAGCTCCTTAAGGCAATTCCCCACTTCAGCCGCATCAGAGGCCAAAAAAGTTAGAAATTCTGACCGCCACCCCGACAAACTATTGAAAGCCAGCTTTTAGCTGGCTTTTTTGTTGAAACGAATGG
>CALCCE010000272.1 GCA_937899835.1 uncultured Flavobacteriales bacterium
GGAGTTTTGTACGCTTTGACCCTTGCAACAGTTTGCCAGTCAGTTGCTTTCGATTTCAAATTTGACGAGTTCGAAACACGTCACATTGAAAAACTCCGAATTGGGTTAACCTTTGTATCATACACGGTTTAGAGACCGCTTCCATTTATCCATTCCAAAGCAAGCCAATTAACACCATTTGTACGGGCATAGATTTCAAATTCACACCATTGATCCTATTCTATGCCACAGAGTAAAAAAAAATGAAAGCATGAACTCGAAAAAGGAAAAAGAGTCCATAAAACTGACGGCCAAGGATCGCAAGACCTTGGAAGAAATGAAAGAACAGCAGTGGAAAAGAGTACTCCGGCACCCGGCTACCATTGTAGTGGCTTCTACCGTGGGGGTATTCGTATTTCTGTACGCCAGCTCCTACCTCATGGAAGCCGCAGCCAAGGCCACCCGGTCTTACAAATTACTTCGCCGGTCCCTTGCAAGCTCTTGACACATCATCAAGGCTTACCATCAAGCTTCACCAAGGTAAAGCTTGGCATATCTGATCGCTTTGTTGTGATCTTTAATTTCTGTTTGAGAAAGCAACTCCAATACCAATCTCGTTTGAAGTGCTGATTGGTCATCTATGCCAGAAGCTACTTTGTCGAGAAAGACCAACAATGAAATTTGCTCTCCAGTGGCTTCCAAAAGCACTTGGGTTTCCTTCAACAAGCTTTTGCTGCTTTGGCTCTTTTGAGCGATAGAATTTCTAACTATTTCCGCTTGTTGGGAAAGCACTTGTTGGGAAAAGCCAGCCAGATAACCTTCTGTTACCGCATAATTGGAGTGTCCTGCCATTTCACTGATCTGTGATTTGGGAACTCCTGCATTCAGGGCGATGTTGAAAAATGAATGCCGCCCCACATAAGTGGACACATTTTGTTCCAACCCTGCCTTTTTGCTAAGGGTGGATAGACGACGGATATGGTTCGATCGTTTGTAGCCGAGTTTGGTAGCGAAGAGCTTGCGATTTTCAAGGTCTTCTTCCCGATTGCCCGTTTCTTTCTCCTGCAAGTAGATGATCTTGTCCAATATGGGGAAAACAAGATCAGAGGGCGCTTTGTCTTTGGTGTAGTAGTCGATGATCTGTTGTGCCCGTTTGGAGTGCTTAATGTTAAACTTCTTGGTATTTTCCGACCAACTCGTTTTTCTTCTAACATAATGCAGCTGGCCTCCTTGAACCTGATGCACACGAAGGAAAGCACAATCCAGAAAGTTCATACCCCAACATTCGAAATAGTAGGTGAAGAAGTTTTGATGGTGCCAAAGCGCTGATTCAGGAGGTAGCTCCAAATTGAGAATCTTGGCGATTTCTACTTCAGAGACATTTTTGTTTTCGGTCTTTTCTGTTCGAACCTTGTATTTGCCTCTTCCAAAAGGGTAGGTCTCCGTAGTAACGTCAGGCAAGGACTCGTCCAGAATGGCCATGTTGTAAACACGCCGAATCTCTTTGGTCTGAAAGCCTAAGCCTGAAATGGTATTTTTCTTTCCCTTTCGGTTCAACTGATTTAGAAACCATGCTTCGTAATCTTTCAGGAAGTCAACTGTCACCTCTGCGAAGGCAAAACGAGATTTTCCTGTGAACTTTTTCAAACTGGTGATGGTGCGCTCCATTATTTTAGCCGATCCTTCCCGTTTAGCGATATAGAAATCATTGGCGACACTCTGCATATATTCCAAAAAATCTACCGTTTCAGGGTTGAGGCTTTTGTTTCCTTCTTCGAGAACTTGTGGTTGTTGCTCCTCCGATTCAGCACCGTATTTGACATCAATAGCCTTTTGAATAGCATCCCGATACTGCCATGCATTCCAAGCATTCTTTTTGTGCCTGAAAGTTTCGATGGTTTCAAGAGCGATAGCCAGCTTACTGCTGATGATTTTGTTAGCGCGACCAGCGTTTTTGAACGGAGCTTTAATAAGGTTGTTGGCATCGTCCCATTCCTCCTTGGTCAGGTAAAAACCTGTGGGCACGTCTGGCCTTTTCTTTTTGTGAGAAACTCTAATCTGTAGGGGCCACCGATCAGTCGTTTTACTGCGGGTATCGTGAAAGAAATAGCACTTTGCCATAACGCTTGTTTGAAAGGTTCTGGACAAAGATCAGAATCAGTTTGCACACTTTTTTGCACACTTTTCCTGAACCAAGTAGTCTCAACTGGACGAATAGGCAAATCCGAAGTAATGAAATTTTCTAATAAATAGCTCATTATAAGCATTTTAAGCCTTTTTCAGTCTTTTTAACCAACGGACTGAAAATCCGTGTGTCGCTGGTTCGATTCCAGCTGGTACCACAAAGTAAGCCCTGAAGCATTTCGCTCTCAGGGCTTTTTTTATGACTTTTGGTAGCTTCTCAAGGAGAACTGATAACTCGAAAAAATTGACCAAAGTACTTTTGGTCCATTGGGTAGCTTCCATCACTAAAGGTCGACAGGCTTTGGGTTGGATTGTCGGTTATTGATCCAAATCAACAGGAGACCGATGGCCAAAGCTACCGTGGCACCAAGGATCCAATAGAAAAAATCTCCTCCTAAAACTCCATCTGTGCTTCCTCTTAAGAAACCTGATAAGGAAGAAGCCATTCCAAAGCTGACCAAGGCTCCGCCAAATACGGTTCCCATCCACCGCACCGGAACATATTGAGCAAGGATGGAAGAAAAGATGGGCACGAACAATAATTCTGCAAAAGCACGGAACACAAAAATGGCGATCACCACAGAGAGGGTAATCTCGGGCAACCATAAAAGAGCGAAACCAATGGCGAACAGCAGGACCCCTAATGCACACTTCCATACCGAAGGAAAGCGCCAAAAACTCCACAGTATGCCCGAGCCAATTCCTATACAGATTACGAGGGTTGGAGTTAATGAATGAATAAAAGACACGTACTGATGCGAATCCACTGACTCTATTAACTCCTTAAAAAGAGAATAAACCTTGCCGCCTCCTAGTTCGTAACTCGTCCAAAAAGCAACATTCAACACCAAAATCATTAAAAGAAGTGGAATTGACCCCTTTATTTTTCCTGCCTCCACGTTAGGAGCTTGCTCTCGGTACCGCTTTTCTACCGAAATGTGTTTGTTGCCCAAAATCAAAATGATTTGACCCAACAACATGGTAACGGCTGCACAGGCAAAGCCCCACGTATACCCTAACTCCTCACCGACTAGCGCAATTACTAAAGATCCTAAGATGGCTCCAATATTGATTCCAACATAATGGATCGTAAAGCCGCTGTCTAACAAATGCTTACGATCCAGGTAAGATTTAGCCAACAAGACACCACTGTTAGGTGCACTCAGACCACTCCCAATTGCAAATAGAATCAAACCTGGTACAAACAGGTTTTCTCCTCCTGACATGACCCCTAATCCCAGAACCACCATAAAGCCAGTCCAAATCAAGGTGCGTTTGGACCCCAACCAAAAGTCAGCGATCAACCCACCCAAAAGGCCCAGAACGAAAAAAGAACTCCCAAAAGTTCCATAAATACTCAAAGCTTCTGATTGATCATATTGCAAGCCGAAAACCATGTAAAGTATCAGTAAGGTACGCGCTCCATAGTATGCCGTGCGCTCAAAGAGCTTGGCTGCACTAATGACAAATAGTGCCGAGGAGTGGCGTTGCGGAAGATGTGCAGGTTCAGAGGCTCCAGTACGTTCAGACTCTGGGGCATCAAGCGTGGTTTCAAAAGCCATAATGATTAGATTGGGGTTAGGGACACAAAGATGCAAAAGTGGGGCTAAGGCTACAACCGGCCGAACCACGTCAACCGAACCAACCAAACCAAGCCATCGCTTTTGGCGCTTTTCAAAAAGTTGTTCCTGGCCTCTACAATTGCCACTACGAACCGCTTGTAGAGGAAAATGTAGGGGCTGCTATCACCAATAGGGCCCCTGGCTTTGGCTATATTGATCCCGCCTGCCCCTTCCTCGAAATTGCTCACCAACTACCCAAAGCCATGCAAATCAGGGAAAGAACCGAGCCCTATCGGCTTATCCTGGCCGATGATCACCAGCTTTTTTTAGAAGGTTTAAAAATGACCTTCTCCAACTACCCACAATACGAGGTGGTGTGTGCCAGCCTGGAAGGCAAGGAAGTACAACGCATGTTGAACCGGCAGCCCCGGGAAACGATCGACCTGGTAATTTGTGATGCCTATTTGACCGGAGCCGACGGGCAACCGCTCTGCCACTATTTTTACAAGCACCCGGTCAACACCAAGGTCATGATGATCAGCACCTGGGAAGACCCCGAACTGATCGCCAAATTAATGGTAGGCGGTATTTCAGGTTATGTTTCTAAAAAAGTGGGGCATTGGGAATTGACGCAGGCCGTGGAACAAATTGTAAGGGGCGGCAAGTATTTCTCACAATCGGCCAACGAACATGTTTCGGCTTACCGCCAATTCAAGAAAGCCTATGGTATGGCCAACCTCAGCACCAACGAAGTGGCCATCGTTCAATTGATTGCCAGTGAATACACCACCTCAGAGATCGCGGAGGAACTGCACCTGAGCAAACATACGGTGGACAGTTACCGCAAAAACATCATCAGCAAATTGGGTGTGCGCAACACTGCGGGAATCACCAAGTTTGCCCTGAAAATGAATTCGACAAGAATCCTGGAATAAAACCAGACCCTCTACATCAAAAAAACCGCTACCTCTATCAGAAGGCAGCGGTTATAAGATCGATCAGTCCTAAGTGTAAAGGCTCGCAGTGCTTTTCCAATTCTTACCGGGCCAGAAAAAACGGGGAGCTGAAAGAGGAAATGGGGCGTTCCTCCCTGCCTTTAAGGCACTTCCATCATCTTTCAGGAGGGAGAAGCAGGCTTGCTTACCCAATAGGGACAGGTGGTTCATTTCTATCAGCCTTGATCAGGGATCAATACTGACCAGTACATTTGGTGCTGATTCTGTAAAGGTGACAAACACCTGGCAGTCGTCGTCGATGAATTGCACTGCGGGAAAAGCCGCACCGCAACGAATGATCTGGTACACCGCATTGCGACCAGGCGAAGAAAGGCTACGCACTTCAACGTATTCGGCCTCTACACTTGGATCGGGATAAGGTACATTGATGGTAGAACTTGGCCCAATGATGTGGGTGGTGCTACCGATCGGACCGCACTTGTTGTTCTCAGTATAATGGATTTCAATTTCGTAGTAGCACCAGTAGTTGAAGGCATTGTTGGTTACGGTAGTGCTCTGGCTTTGAGCATCAAAACCTGCCATGAACATGGGCAGGGTAAATAAGGCAATAAGTAAGTGTTTCATAGTATAGTTGTTATGGGTTCAGAGGTGCCTGAAGAAATGTCCCGGTTCGTCTTTTCAAGCAACTGAACCAAAGGTAGATGCCACCTATCGCACTATTTTCACTACAAATGGGAGAATTACAACCTTACTTTTGGGGTTGGGAAGCTCACTTATTAAGGTACAGGAGACCGAATGGCCTACCACCAATAGTACTTCACTTGAGCGCTATTTTCGAGAGCTCTCAACTCTGAACATTCACCGCTGACGGAGCGTCAAGAAAAGTTTTAGAACCGAGCAAGGCATTCAAATCGTCTCCGGTGGCCATGCCCAATTTCTTACGAAGGCGGTACCGGGCCATTTCCAAGCTTTTGGACGATATCCCCATGAAGGTGGCAATCTGCCGGCTGGGCAATCCCATGCGGATGAAGGAACACAGCTTTTTCTCTTGCTTGGTAAGGTCGGGATAGCGCTGCTCCAACTGGAACAAAAAGCTTTGATTGGCCTGATCGAGAAACAGTTCTAAATCTTGTTGCTCTTTGTCAAACAGCAGGTGGGGCTTGATCTTCTTCATCAATAAGGTTTGAGCATTACCAGTAAGCTCTTCTCCCAAACCATTTTTGATCAACTGCTCCAATTCCTGCAACATTTCTTTCTTCGTCAAGAGGGTGGTGGCCAAATTTTGCAAGCGTTGACTGTTGAACGCCATCCGTTCTTCCATGAATAGAGCTTCGCGCTCTTGCTGCTGCAAACTGTTTTGATACAGGGTTTCCTGAGTGGTTCGAAGCTCCTTCTCGGTATGCAATTGCCGTTTTTTAGAGCGAACGGATCGGATCAAACTCACCACCAGGCCGGCCGACAAGACCAACAATACCACAAAGGCCCACCACAAGGTCTGTTTTCGTTGGCGTTCATACTCGTTTTCCTTTTCGAGCAGTTGAATTTGGTGTTCCTTCTCCCCTATTTCAATGCGTTGGTTCAGGCGATCTACCTCGGCTTGTTTCTCGGCACCAAAGAGCGAATCGCGCAAGGTGAAGTACCGCCATCGCAACTTCATAGCACTCGCCAGATTTCCACTGAGCGAATCCAATAGCGCCATTTCACCAATAATTACCGTTTTTGTTTGTAGGTCCTGATCGCTTTCCGCCAACGTATAGGCGATCTGGTACAAAGAATCAGCTTCTGCGTATTGCTTTTGTGCCCGCTTAATTTGCCCCAAACCAAACAAGAGGGTTCCGTTGTGAAAAGGCAGGCCTGTGCTATCAGACAAAGCCAAACCTTGTTTGAAGTAACCTTCGGCTTGGGTCCATTTCTTGAGGAGCGTGTGGGCAATTCCGAGGCTGTTATAGGTAACAATTTTGCCTTGGGGAACCTTGCGCAAGGACAAAGATTGCTCAAAATAAATGATGGCAGAATCCAATTTCCGCATCCTGAGGTAGACGTTGCCCAAGTTATGTGCCGCTCCGGAAAGCACCTTGGATTTTTCGGTAAGGGCCATGGCTTGCCGGTAATAGTTGGCGGAGGCTTCCAAATTTCCGAAGGCTTTTTGAACCGATCCGGCTTCCAGCAAAAAATCGGCATAAAACCGTTTAAACCGCGGGTGCGCTCGGGCAACTGGCAAGGATTCCAGAATAATGACTTGCGCCTCCTGGTAGGCTCCAAACTTTCGTTTTGCAGTGCTTCTTAGTCGTTGGGCATTCAGCCACAAGACGGTATCCCCTGCTTCATGCGCGGCTTTAGAAGCTTGTTGGTAGCAATAAAACGAGGAATCGGCACGACCGTGGCGCTGAAAGATATAGCCCCTCACCCGGTAAGCACGACTTTTCAGCGTGTGCCACGCGCGTTGTTGGGCCATACGAAGTACCTCGCGCCCAAAAGTGTCGGCCAGGGCCAGGTTGTGGTCAAATTGACCGATATAGTCGTTGAACTCGCGCGCGGCCGCCGTATCCCCGTTGGTTTGAGAAATCAGGTAAACCAACGAGTCGACTTGCCTCTTGGATTGGGCCGAGATGTGTGGTGAAAGCAACAACAATGCGCCTATGCCCCACAGGACGATCCATTTGGTGATGGTGTGAATCATTTTGCATTATCCCCTGATGATGGAGAAGCAAAATAAATTTTTTGTTCTCCTTATTCAACCTAATCAGCTGGTCAATCTACGGAAGCTATAGGGAGAGGGTGAATCTTTGTCAATAAGCTACCTCTAAAGCAGTACGGTAGTCATGAAAATTCTACCTGATCGGAAAACGCTGAAAAATAAATGCAGTGGTGCAAGATAGCTTTGAGATCAACAAATCTACGGGGAAATACAATCCCCAAAATCAATCATCAACACCCCTTTACCATGAATTACTTTCGTTTTTGCTTTTCGCTCCTACTTGTATCGGCAACCCTGCTGTTTTCTTCCTGTGCCAAGGAAGAGTCGCCGACCGTTTTACAATCTCCTGACGATCCTTTAAAAGAAGCTTCTCTAAGAGGTGATCCCAACAATTGCTCCATGAACTACGATGATGTTGGTGTTGACATCGAATTTTCAGAAGACTGTTCCACCGCTACCCTTACCTTTTCGTTGTGTTGCACCTGCAATCTTGGGTTAGGCACCCAAACCGGATGTACCATTCCTGGAGGCAAGTTTGAAGTCTTCGTGTTGAATAACTCCAAGGTCAGTGTTTACACGCAAAACGTCAATAGTATTTCTATTCCTAGTGGCGGGTGCTACGATATCGTGATGCAAGTACCCACCTTTGGCAAAAATCGACTCAGTGTGACGCTGTTGTCATTAGAAGGTGTTGGAGGCCTCACCGCCAATGGCACCAACCTGCCTTCTTTCTGTGTGGATCCACCCGGTGGATTGTAATTTTCCTTTTCCCTGTTGCCGGCCGCTTGAAGGTTTCTTTCAAGCGGCCGCTTTTTGTTGGTCACGTACCGCTTCCACGGAAGCTCACGCATTGCGCATTGCCCGACTTGGTAAATTATTCTATTTTTCGAAAAATCAGCATTCATTGGGGGAGTGGAACCAATTCGCACCATCGATCAGGTGATCGCCGAGTTAGACGCGATCATTCAGGAAAACATCAACCAAAATAACCCACTTGGGTATTTCGCTGCGCTTTACCGTGCGGTAACCATCAAGGTAAAAGCAGGCATTGCCGAAGGATACTTCGACGAGGGTCCACGCATGGAACGCCTGGATGTAATTTTTGCGCTGCGCTACATCGATGCCTATCGCCATTTTCAGCATGCAGAGACCATTACTGCCTCGTGGTCCATCGCTTTCGAATCAGCCGCAGTGCATCATTTGATTGTGTTGCAACACCTGTTGCTGGGCATGAATGGCCACATCAACCTCGACCTGGGCATTGCTGCGGTGGAGGTAATGCAGGGACAGGATTTGACAGCCTTGAAAAATGACTTTGATAAAATCAATACCATTTTGGCTGAGCTCGTGGGCAAGGTGCAAAAAGACTTGGCTGAAATTTGGCCTACCCTGGGCTGGATTTTGCGCTATACCGGAAGGGTCGACGACTTCCTGATCAACTTTAGCATGGAACTGGCTCGGGACGGTGCCTGGAAGTTTGCCCAAGCCCTGGCCGACACACCCGCTGGTGCACAGCCTGCCTTTATCGCTACGCGGGATCAAAAAGTAGCACGCAATGCAAACATCGTACTTCATCCTGGCTTTGTCGCCAGTACCATCTTTCGCATCATTCGAAGGTTTGAACGTGGAACGGTAGCCACCCGCATTGAAGCGCTTTTGCATTAATTGATCAAAAAAAGCCACCTCCCGAACGTATCGGAAGATGGCTACTTTTTTTGGAGGAGTGTGTTGGGAAAGCTTTACTGTTTTATAAGCTTTTGAGTAGTGATCGTTTCTCCTTCGAACACCCGTAAGAGATAGATGCCCGAGGGAAGGTGCTGAAGGTCTACTTGCTGGCTCATCGGTTGTTGCTCTGACCATACCGTTTTCCCCGTAAGGTCTACGATCTCCATGGAAGCAACCGCACGGTTAACCGACAGGTTAAAGCGCCCTGCACTGGGGTTGGGCGCAACAAGTACGGCCGGTTGATCGGTTTTGGCGCTTTCGGAAACGTCTTTGCGGAAGAAAATAGGAGCATGTTCTACCGGTCCTTCAAATACCTCTTCGCAGTTTGAAAAGGAAGAAAGTGTAGTGCCGTTGCAATGCACGGCCCGAACCTTTACATCAAGACCAGTTTCTACCCAATCCCAAAAGCTGAAACTGGCCGATGTTTGATTGGTGGTGGTCAGCAAAGTGCCCGAGCAGGTGTACACCTGATAGGAGCAGGCACCTGAAACGGCAGTCCAGGAAACCACCGCGTTATTGACGGTAAGCACCGGAGCCGGGAAAGAGGCGGTGGTAATTCCAACACGATTGGTTCTGCCGCTTCCTGCATAGTTACCCGAACCTGAAACACTTATCGCATAGGAGTAATAAGTGCCAGGGTTGAGGCCAGTTACAGTGTAGGAGGAAGTTCCCACTGGCAAAGCAGCCACCAGTGAGTAGGAAGAAGATGCAAAAATGTAGCGCCAAATGCGGTATTCTTGTGCGCCAGGTACGGTATTCCAAGCCAAATCAATGGTAGCAACCGATCCACCGGTAATCCGAAAATTGCTCGGCTTGGCAAAGGCGGTGTAGTAGTTACGACAGGAAGAGAAAGAGGAATTGGCGTTTCCATTGCTTGCCCTAACCCGGTAAGCATAGGTGGTTCCCCCATTGCGACCGGTGTGCACATAGGCCGTAGCTGGTGTGTTGACGTTGGCTACAAAACTCCCCGAGCAGGTTTCTACCCGATAACTGGTGGCTCCGGGCACCGGATTCCAATCTACAGTAACCGAATTTGCCGTGGTGGTGTTGCCCGTCATCACCGGTGTTTGTAGCGTAGTAGTGGCGGTTTGGCAAGCTGCAAAAGAGCCGTTGCCACAACTGTTAACCGCCCGCACCCGATAAGAGCGGGTGGAACCAGGCGCCAGCCCGTTGATGTTGTAAGAAGTCGCCGAGGTGGTGGTGACCAAGCCCCCGTTGCAAGCATACACCTGATATTGGGTAGCGTTGGAAACCGAAGCCCAGTTCAGCGCAATTTGAGACGTGCCGTTGGCAGTTGCTGAAAAACTACCGGGAGCAGCAGGCGTTGGACAATTGTAAGTAATGTCCGCGCGAATGTTGCGCACGTTCATCACCCCTGCCCACGCATCAAAACCGACGTGAAAGAAGGTAGAGCTGGAATTGAACACATTGAGGTTCGGATTGGTACTTGGGGTAATGGTGATGGTTTTAGCCGCCCAGGAAGAATTCACCGAAACGTTGGTGCCTAACATGGTATACGCGCCACCATTGAGCATGTTGACACAGTTGAAAACTGTAGCAGAACTGGTACTGTTGGCACAGCTTTGACTGGGAACATGAATTTGGAGGTTGCCAAAAGATACATTTTGTGAAATGTCGAGTTTGGCATCGTAGCGGATGGTAATGGAAGTGATTTGGGAATTGGGAAAATTGGGATGGTTGAACTTTGCTTTGGCAATGAAAGACTCTTCATTGTGGCAGCCGGCAAACACATTGGATTCAAAGCCAACGTCATAAATAGAGCCGGCTGGCTGGGAATAGGTGGTGCCGGAACAAAAGGTAGTGCCCCATTTGTAGAGCCGTTTCACCGGGGTTACATTGGCATTTACAGTAATGGTTTGGGTTTGGGCCAATAATGTGGTTGCGCCCACTACCACTGCAAGAAGGATAAGGGATATTTTTTTCATCATTTCAATTGAGGTTATTGGAGGCCCTAATGTATCTGGATTCCTCAAAATCTCTATTCCTTAATTCAAATGCAGCCGTTTTGAATTCATATTTGACCACTTCCAATCCATAAGCGGGAAACAGCAATGGCTCAGGGCTCCGTTGCCAACGAATTGCCCAAGCTACCGAAGGGTATCAAATCAAACTCTGGGCTGCAATGCATCAGGTGGTTGAGGATGCACAAATGGCCGGCTCCAATGAGTACCAACACCCGATCGCCAGGGGCTGAAATGCTTTGGATGTTACGCATGATGCGCAGGTTTCGGTCGTAGAAATGCATTGCCAAGGCATCGGCTCCGTCGAAGTGACCGTTTTTAAAATCGCCCACGAGGTAGGCGCCCCAACCGGCATCGATGGACCGTTGGTCGTTCATGTGCAAAAAATAATCGAGCAGTGAATTTTCCATGGCCAGCTGATCACCGGCATCGTATAGCTTGTCGTAGCGCGCATCATAAGGATCATTGGGATTGGAGAAATCCCAGTCTTTGTAAATGCTGTCCAGCAAGGGAGTCATCACGATGGAATCTTCGTTGCTGTAGAGGTCGCCCATCAAAGTCCAGGCATCCACACCGTATAAAGTGTCCAGCCGAAATTGTTTGCGCAATCGAAACGCAATCTGGTGTACCTCCCGGGCTTTGAGGCTGGTGCTGTCTTGGAGGTAGGTTTGGTAGTCGGCCATGTGTCGGTTGAGGTAACGACCACCCGGAACGGCTTCTACGGCGATTTTGGTAGGATTAAACTGCGCGATGTAGCGCACCAATTCCTGCATTTCGCGTTGCCGTTGGGGCAGCAGCACATTCACCTGATCTTCTTCCTGGGTGACGTGAGCATCTGCACCGTAGTAGGCAAAATGAAACGTTCCCACCATCAGTACTTGCGTGGGCGCTGGTTGGCCATCGCGCAATAGGGCATTCGGGTCGTGCAGCAACTGAGAAAAGGAGAGGAACGGTAAGATGAACAACAGGAAAAACAAAGGAATTTTAGCGAGTGAAGTCATGGTATTGCGTGTTGATTTGTTGAGTTCAATGTTAACTCCATGCCACTAAAAGTGTCTCATACAATCGTTCAAGGGCCACTTCTCAACGGCAAAACCCCAGCGATACTACCTGCTGCAATTTGACCGATAAAAAAGTCCGGTTCACCGATACGGGTTGAGGACACGCCTGGGTTTTTCTACCTTGGAGCTTCATTCAATTTGACCATGCGCTTCCACTGGAAAGGACTTATCGGCTTTTTTTTGGGCTATTATTTTGTAGGTGATCCGCTGCGGCAACTCCTGCTTTCCGGTGAAGCCGATGTATTGGAATGGCCCATTTCAGTGATGGATGTCGCTTTTTCCTTGTCCAGCATGTTGATCTTTTTCGGATACAGCTGTTGGAGCTACGCCACCTTGTGGTATTGGTTTCCGCGCAAGCAATGGGGCTGGCTCATCGCCACCTTCCTCCCCGGGCTGGTAGTGCCGATAGCCTTTCGGTATAGCCTCGAAGAAGTGGTTTATTTGCACTGGTTGGGCTTTTCCAACTATCCCGAAGATGTGGCGCCTTTGTATTACCTGCGCGATAATTTCTACTTCGCCTTTCGCTACAGTTTATTTGGCGTGGTTTTTTACCTGGTGTCGCTGGCGCTTTTCCGCGAAAAGCGGGAACGAGAATTGGTGGTGGCCAACAAAGAGACCCAATTGGCCCATTTGCGTTCGCAGCTCAACCCGCACTTTCTGCTCAATTCCCTCAACAACATCTACGCCCTGGTGTACCGAAAATCCGATCGGGCCACGGAGGCGCTCGACCGCCTTGCCGATCTGCTGCGCTATGCCCTCTATGAAAAACGCGACCTGGTGCCGTTGTCGGAAGAGCTAAACCACCTGGAACAACTGATTGACCTGCAAAATTTACGCTTCGACTATCCGGTAGCGTTGGAAATAGAAATCGAACCAGACTTACTATCCCATCCAGTACCCCAATTTCTATTGGTTCCGCTGGTAGAAAACGCCTACAAACACGGCGACTTGAAGGACCCCAAGGTTCCGTTTCGGCTCACCGTAGCCCAACAAGGAAAACACATTTTAGTGACCGCCCAAAACAAACCCATGGCCCAACAAAAAGATGGCCAGGCAGGCATTGGATTAAAAAACATTCAAAAACGATTGGCTTTGATCTATCCCGATCAATTTTCGATGCAAGTGACCGCTGCTGCCGATCAATTCAAAGTAGAACTGCAATTTCCGAGCTTATGATCCAATGCATGATTGTGGACGACGAACCGCTGGCGGTAGACTTGTTGTCTTCATACGCCGAAAAAGTGGATGAATTAAAGGTAATTGGAGCGTTTACCAATCCGCTCGAAGCACTACCGGTGTTGCAAAGCGAAAAGGTAGACCTGCTGTTTTTAGACATTCAAATGCCAGAATTAAGCGGACTCCAATTGGCGCAATTGGTACCCGCTGAAACGCTGGTGGTTTTTACCACGGCTTATCCCGAACATGCCGTCACTGGTTTCGAACTCAAAGCATTGGATTACCTGGTGAAGCCCATCAACCTGAGGCGCTTTTTGGAAGCGGTGAACCGCTGCCGGGAGTGGGTGGGGAGTGCCAAAGCCCAAACGGTAGAAAGCCATCCGGGCTACCTTTTTGTGCGATCGGAATACCGGCACCAAAAAATTGACCTCAGCGCACTGCTCTACCTCAAGGGCTTGGGCGATTACGTGGCGGTGCATACCACGGAGGGAAAAATCCTCACCTTGGAAAACCTCAACGGTTTCGAGGAGAAGCTTCCCCCTTCCCAATTCATGCGCATTCACAAATCGTACCTCATCGCACTCGAAAAGATCGATTACATTGAGCGAAATCGGGTGGTGATTGCCGGAGAACACCTGCCGGTAGGCCCTACCTATCAGGAGCGCTTTTGGGAACGGATTCGTTCTACCTAAACCACCTTGGGTCGGCAAGATAGCCTTACACAAAAAAGAAAAGATGCTTCAAAGAAGACACCTTTTCAATGTTATTATGACTGTGTGATGGCTTAGAAAGGCCCTGGATTATGCTCGAAGCACAACCAGCAGTTGGGGCCAACTTTAACGCCGGGCTCCCAGCCGTAGCGCGTTCTAATTTCGCACTCGCCACACTCACCATTCATTTGGTAAGTATTTACAGTCAGTTCTCCTAGATGGTTGGTGCCGGATACACG
>CALCCE010000273.1 GCA_937899835.1 uncultured Flavobacteriales bacterium
TCTCAAAGAATTGGAAAAAAACGACAAACTGCCTACTGCCGCCAGGCCATATCTGCCGACCGTTTTTGGAAAAAAGCCTTGGGGCTTACGCCGGAAAACTGCTTAAAATCTTCAATAAAATGGGCTTGATCGTAATAGCCGGCATCGTGAGCAAGTTGACTTAAGCTTGGAAGGGTTGGGCCGGCTTTGCTCAAGGTGGATTGGAACCGACCGATTCGCGCAATGAGCCCGGGTCGGAATCCACTCAGGTGCTTCACCTTGCGCTGAAATTGCCGAACCGACAAGTGGTTTTGGTCCGCTAGTATGCTGATTTTTGGGTGAATACCACGAGTTAGCAGCTGTCGGATGGTGGCTTCTACGCTACGCGCATTGGCATCCGTTGGAGGGAGACTTTGAGTTAAAAATGCACTCCAAATAGAAAAATAGCTTTCTGGTGTTTCACTATTTGCAAGTTGATCGGTGATGGCATCAGGAGTAAGCCTTTTCAAGGAGGTGCCGTCAATCATTTGGTTCGCCAACTCCAAGCCAGAAATGCCCGACAAGGCGGTGAGTGTAAAAGGATAAAAACAAGTGCCGAAAACCTGAAAAGGACCGCGGGAGATGAATTGTGCCGGACGATCGCTTGGGGCGGCCAAACACCATTGAGGCAGTTCCTGATGGTGATTTTGGGAAAGCTGTTGGGTGAACTTTCCCTGTCGAAAATGCATCCATTCGGCAAAACCGTCGACCAGCGTTCGGTGGATATACGGCGATGCTTCAGAAGCCGAACCTCGAAGCATCCAGAAATAACGCACGTACCATTGGAGCTCTGCCGGAGGTTCAAAAAACTGAAAGTGCAAACCCAATTCGTGCATGGATCAATCAACTTTGGCAAAAGCAAAAAGGTTTCACCCAACGGTTAGATCATGTGGGCTTTGGCCAGTTCCACCAACAAATTGAACAAGCCGACAATAAACAACAGGACACTCACTACAAACAAGAACCCCCGTTTGAACTGGTGACTTCGAAACGCATCCCGGCGATAGACGCGCAACCGCAGTCGGGAGATGCGTAATGGAGGAATGAGCAAGGACCAGGATCCCAGTGGCGACCGGAATGCCTTGATTTGATCGGTGTTTTCCGTTTGCAGCTGATAGGTGCCTGCCTGGTTTACGGTGAAGGACAAGAAAGCAATGCCTTCCTTGTAAATGTAGCGGGGCCATAGCTCAATCAGGTCGATGTCTTCACGACTGTTTTCCAGTACTATTTTGAATTTGACGTTCAAAGAGTCGGCGATTTGCTTGGCCGGGTACATCAGTAACAAGTATTCTCCCGCCGAAGGCAGTTGCAAGTCTTGCGAATCATCCTTTACCGGTAGGATGGTGACCAACCCGCTGGATTGTGGGTTCTTGTACCAAACTGTCCAAAAAAACAGCGCCACGCCCAACGAGAGCACAGATCCGCTAATCAACAGGGGTAAGGAGAGGGCCAGCAACACCTCCCAAAGTTAGTTTGCCGTAGGGAAATAGCCGCCATTGTCTGCCACCTTGCAAAACCGGGATCAAATCCCTTGTTTTGAGTATCGATCAAACAAGACCTATGGTTCGCATCACCACCTGGCTGTTTTTGGCCATCCTCATTGGAACATTCACCCGCTGTCAACCACCCGCAACGCAAGAAGCGGAAACCGGGGCTCCCGAGTTGGAAGAAGCCCCACCCAAAGAAGTTTATGAAAATCGTCTGCCGCCCGAATTGAGTTTGGAACAAGCCAACCGACTGGCGGCTTTACCGATGAAGTGCATACAAAATCCGCTGCCTTACAAGTCGGGCATTGTAGTGGCCAGCGAAGAAGATCTTGCCATGCCTCAAGAGCACCATCCGGCATTTTATGGGTGTTTCGATTGGCATTCGGCGGTCCACGGGCATTGGGTGTTGGTCAACCTACTGCGTCATTTTCCTGAGCTGAACCACAGCGATTCTATCCGTGTGCTGCTCGACCAAAACCTTTCTGCGGCCAACATTCAAACCGAGATCGAATATTTCTCCCTCAACAAATACAGCCGCAATTTTGAACGGACTTACGGGTGGGCATGGCTGCTAAAGCTCTGCGAAGAGCTAAGTACCTGGGACGATCCGGACGCTAAAAAATGGTCGGCGAATCTAAAGCCGCTGGCCGATGTGTTGGTAGAAAAGTATAAGGAATACCTGCCCAAACTCACCTATCCGTTGCGGATTGGAACCCATAGCAATACCGCTTTCGGTCTCACCTTTGCTTGGGATTATTGTAACACCACCGGCCATGACACTTTAAAAGCGCTAATTGAAAGTCGGGCCCGGGATTTTTACCTCAAAGATCAGGGCTGCCCCTTGGCCTGGGAGCCGAGTGGCTACGATTTTTTATCGCCTTGTTTGGAAGAAGCCGACCTGATGCGCAGGGTGCTCCCGGAAGAAGAATTTAACCAATGGTTTGCCCAATTTTTGGCGCCTCTCATGGAAACGGCCACTAATCCGATGACGCCTGCTCAAGTAAGCGACCGCTCCGATGGCCACCTCGTATACCTCGATGGGCTCAACTTTAGCCGGGCCTGGTGCCTTTATCCGATTGCTCGTCACCATCCTAAATGGGAACACCTGAGGCAGATAGCCGACGAGCACCTGGCCTTTTCGCTGCCCAACATTGTTGACGGCGATTACATGGGAGAGCATTGGCTCGCCTCCTTCGCCTTGTATGCTTTAAATGAGAAAAGCGGGGATTGAAACTTCGGAAGTTCTTCGGTCCCAGTACCCTGGTGGCAGCCGCATTTATTGGCCCAGGTACGCTCACCGCCTGCACCCTGGCAGGCGCTAATTATGGCTATGCGTTGCTGTGGGCTTTGGTGTTTGCCGTGGTGGCCACCATTGTTTTTCAGGAAATGGCCGCTCGGTTGGGCCTGGTGAGTCAGCAAGGGTTGGGCGAAGCCATTCGGAGTCAGCTTCAACATCCGGCCATCAAATGGAGTGCGGTGGTGCTGGTGATCGCGGCCATCGGTATCGGAAATGCGGCCTATGAAGCTGGAAACATTACCGGTGCGGTACTCGGTTTGGAAGCCATGTTTGGCCCTTTGAGTGTGGAATGGGGTCGAAAAATAAATGGCTGGCCGCTGCTGTTGGGCGTTTTGGCCTTGCTCTTGATCTGGAAAGGCAGTTTTCGGCTGCTGGAACGCTTACTTATCGGTTTGGTGGTGTTGATGGGCCTTCTATTTCTCCTCACTGCCTTGCTGGTAGGGCCCGATTGGGGCGCTTTGTTTCAAGGATTCGTGCCGGGATTGCAAGAAGCCCCCTGGTTGGGAGTGGTGGCCTTGGTGGGCACTACTGTAGTGCCTTACAACTTGTTTCTCCATGCCGCAGCCATCAAAGAAAAGTACCACCGCTCCGAAGAATTAGGGGATTTACGCATCGAGAACGCCACGGCCATTCTACTCGGAGGCTTTATCTCCATTTGCATCGTCATCACCAGTGCTGCGGCTTTTCATGCGAAAGGAATGACCGTTGACAATGCGGCCCAAATGGCGACCCAATTGGAACCCTTGTTGGGGAAAGGCGCCACCATTTTGTTGGGTCTGGGATTGGTAGCGGCAGGTCTTTCTTCGGCCATTACGGCTCCACTGGCGGCAGCTTATGCTTTGCAAGGCGTATTGGGTTGGAAAGGCAAGGTACAGAGTGTTCGCTTTCGCAGTGTGGGCGCCATCATTCTACTGCTGGGAACCTTGTTTTCCATGCTGGGCTACAAACCCTTGGAGTTGATTCAACTGGCACAAGTGGCCAACGGACTGCTATTGCCCGTCATAGCGGCCTTTTTGTGGGTGATGGTCAACCGTACTTCGCTGATGGGAAAATACCGAAATACCCTTTGGCAGAATGTGTTGGCTGCCTTGGTGATGGGCATTGTGCTGCTGCTGACCTACCGAACTGCTTTGTTGTTATGGGAAAAGTGGATGTGAATTGTGACTTGGGCGAGCAAGCGGACAGTACGCTGGACCGGGAGATCATGCCTTTTATTTCTTCCTGCAACATTGCCTGTGGTGGTCATGCCGGTAATGCAGCGTCAGTAAAACGCACCGTTGCCTTTGCGCTGGAAAACCGATTGGCCATTGGAGCACACCCTTCTTACCCAGACCGTGAAAATTTTGGCCGTCGGCCGATGGTGCTTTCTTCCCAACAATTGGCGGAACAATTGGTGGAGCAGGTTGGCCTGGTAGAGCGGGAAGCCAACCGGCAGGGCAGTGCTTTGCACCACATCAAATTGCACGGGGCTTTGTACCATCAAAGTGGAGCGGATGCACCTACTGCGCAAACCGTGGTTGACATCCTTTCTGAGCATTATCCCAAGATCAAACTCTACGGTGCTCCCCAAGGTGAATTGTTCCATGCAGCTTTGCAAAAAGGAGTACACTATTGTGTAGAAGCTTTCGCTGATCGGGCTTACGAAAAAGATGGTTCCTTGCGGCTGCGATCTAAACCGGATGCGGTTTTAAAAGAGTGGAAGCAGATCGAGAATCAGTTGGAAAACTTGTTGCTTCACCACCGGGCCATCACTCCGAACCAAATCGCTTTACCCCTCCAAGCCGACACCATTTGTGTGCACAGCGATACACCCGGAGCGGTAGCAATCGCACAAAAAATTCATGCATTTGCCCACCAACATGGAATTGCCATCACTGCGGCTTGATCGCGTTCGGTGGGCGTGTTTTGCGCAAACCGAGCAGGTGCTGTTGCTCACCGCGCAGGGGCCCTCACCCCCGTTGGAAACGCTGCTGCAAACCGCCAATTGGTTGGAATATGCTTTAGGAGGTTCCTTAATGGAGTGCATTCCGGCCGTCAACAGCCTTGCATTGGTGTTTGACCCGGCTCAAACCGATCACCAAGCCCTGGTGCAGCAATTGGCTGAAATGCCGGAAGCTCCCCTCGCTTCGCGCAGTTACCGCGAGTGGAAAATTCCGGTTTGCTACGATGTGGGTCCAGATTGGGAGGAAGTACTTTCTACCAGTGGTTTATCCCGTGCCGAAGCGATGGAACGGCACACGCAAGCCCGCTATCGAATGGCCCTTATGGGATTCGTTCCTGGGTTTCTTTACCTGGACGGATTGCCCGAGGTACTGTCTTGTCCCCGCAAAGCCCAGCCGCGATTGCGTGTTCCTATGGGGGCAGTCGGCATTGGCGGAAACCAAACCGGAATCTACTCCTTGCCTTCCCCTGGTGGTTGGCAATTGATTGGGCAGGTACCCGAAAACTTCCTGGCGCGTTTGCACGCTGAAGCTGGCCCCCAACCGGGCGATTACGTACAGTTTTATTCCATTCCACGATCTCAATTCAAAACCTGGAAGGAGCCCAAGGTATGATGTTGAATCGAATCCATGTGCTCCGGCCCGGGCAATTCACCACGGTGCAAGACGGTGGTCGGCGGCACCACCGCCGAAGGGCTTACCCACAATCCGGAGCCATGGACCTGGAAAGCATGCGGTGGGCCAATTCTCTTGTAGGCAATGCCTTAGATGCACCCACGTTGGAATTTACTTTGGTGGGGGGCGCTCTTAGGTTTGAGCAGCCTGCAACCCTGGCCTTGACCGGGGCACCGGTGGTAGCTAGCCTCAATCAAGCACCGGTGGTATTTTACCAACGTTTCCTGGTGCCCGCCGGCGGCACTCTGGATTTGGGCCCCATGCAACAAGGCATGCGCACCTATCTGGCGATCGGCGGTCAGTTGGCCGCGTCCCCAATTTTAGGAAGCTGGAGTACTTACATTCCAGGAAAATTTGGTGGATTCGAGGGAAGATCGTTGCAAGTTGGTGACACCCTATTGTGGGAAACAGTGCTTCGTCACGAAGCGAAAAGTGTACAGGAACACCGCCAGCGGAAATTTTCGGATCCGGCTTTGATTCGGACTTTGCCGGGACCGGAGTGGAATGCTTTTTCCGATGCTTTCCAACGGTCGTTTTTAGCGCAAAATCATCGGGTCACTTTTCAAAGCGATCGCATGGGGATTCGCCTGGAATCCGATGCAGCAGCTTTCCCATTCGAAGGGCCCTCTATGCTATCTTCGCCCACTTTTCCAGGAACGGTGCAATTGCCAGAAAGTGGAAAAGCGGTTGTGCTCATGGCGGACGGACAAACTACAGGAGGCTATCCGCGGATACTGCAAGTGATCGAGGCTGATTTAGGAAATGTGGCACAGGCACGCCCTGGGGCTTCCCTTCGCTTCAAATTAGTGGCCATGGAAGAAGCCCTCGAAGCTCAAAAGTGGGTCACTTTCCCAGTGTCGCCTTCCTCCAAAGAAGGAGCAAATGACTAAGGGCGCGAACCGGTCAACCCCAAAAAGTCGATTCCTTCCCTCAAAAAAAAGCGGACTGCGGGAGATAAAAATTAAGATTTAACAAAACGGATTTTTGTTGCAAAATCCTGCTCTACTGACAGTTAGGTGTAGTTGGTACACTTTTCTGAAAAAGAAACGGATTAACCCGGTAAAAAAAAGCGTAACCAAAATACTTCATTCTCGTTACCAGCTTTTATTTCCCGAACAGAACAGCAATGAGAATCGTAAGCCTCAGTATCCTCATTGGTTGGGTTAGTTTGATCTCTATTTCCCTAACCAATCTACAAGAATACCGCGTTCACGCCGGTTACATCTATCATTTTACGCGCTACATCGAGTGGCCTACCAACATGCAGTCAGGCGACTTTGTGATTGGAATAGTTGGCGATTCCGACATCACGGGTCCACTTACTGCGATGGCAAAAAGCAAGAAAGTGGGCAGTCAAACCATGGTCATCAAGCGCTTTAGCAGCGCTACCGCTGCCACCAATTGTCACATGCTCTTTCTACCCGCGACCAAGAAAGGCCAATTGCGCGATGCTGTTTCATTGGGCATAAAGAATCACACCCTTATTGTGACAGAGTCCAAGGGCTTGGGCAAAGAAGGGGCTGGACTAAATTTTATTGAAAAAGACGGTAAACTGCGTTTTGAGCTGAACAAGGGAGCGATCCAAAATTCCGGCCTCAAGGTTTCGGGAGAATTGGTGAACCTGAGCATCCCGGTAGAATAACCCTCACCCTGGTTATTAATCACCTTGACGTACCTGTATGAGAAATCTTAAAACCAGTATTCGCTGGAAAATCCTCTTTGGATTTTTGTTTTTGTTGCTGTTGTTTCTGGTTAACGGAGTGTTGAGCTTTACCTCCATTTCCAAATCCAACGGCATCGTTAAAGAAATTGACGCTTCTAAAGACCCGGCTGTTGACTTGCTCAACGAATTCAAGCTAATGGTGGTAGAAGGCCGCATGTTTTCCACCAACTGGGTGTACATGCGCAAAAATGAAAAAGACAAGGCCGCTTTGAAGGTGTTGCAGCAAGAACGCTATCCAGCGCTTCAGGATCAATTGGCACAACTGGCGCAATCCTGGGACAGTACGGCAAAAGTCGAAACCGATACTTTCTTTCATTTGATGGATACCTTGATTCGTTTGGAACAAGGCATCATGCAGGAACTTTCCTCTTTTGAAGCCTACGACGATGCTTTCATCAAGTGGGGAGCTACTGATTCGTTGGAGCTGAAAATCTTGCCTTTGAGCGAGGTACTACTTATCAAGCTCGATCAAAGCATTGAGCAACGGGAGCAAGAAAAAGCCCAGGCGCGGGAGGAGTTGTTTGCTTCTTTTTCCACCATCACCTATACCGTATTGACTACTGGTGTGGTGATTTTGGTGTTGGGCCTGCTCATTTCAATTCTCACCGCAAGATCAATTATTCGACCGCTCAATAAGATCAAGAACGTGGTGGAAGAACTTAGCAAGGGACAACAGCCCGAGCAGGTAGACATTCACACCCACGATGAAATTGGAGCAATGAGCTGTTCGGTTTCCCGGTTGGCCGAAGGTTTACAAAGTACCTCGGTTTTTGCTTCGAACATTGGCCAGGGAAAGTTTGACGCCGATTTTCAGCCCATGGGTGAAAACGACGTATTGGGCAACGCCTTGCTCGAAATGCGGCAAAACCTCCGAATTGTGGCCGAAGAAGACAAAGCGCGCAACTGGGCCAATGAGGGATATGCCTTGTTTGGCGATCTACTGCGGAAACACAACCACTCGCCCGCTGCACTCACCAAAAAGGTAACCAACCAACTGGTGAAATACCTGGGTGCCAACCAAGGCAGCATGTTTCTGTTAAACGACGATGTTGCCGACGATCATTTCCTTGAATTGAAAGCCACTTATGCCTGGAATCGGGAAAAGTTTTTGAAAAAGAAAGTAGGCAAGGGCGATGGCCTTGTAGGCCAGTGTTGGATTGAGAAGGAGCCTATTTTTCTCACTGATGTACCCGATGCTTATATTTCCATTTCTTCGGGCTTGGGCCACTCCAACCCACGGTGCATTCTCATTGTGCCAATGATTTTCAACGAAGAAGTATTTGGAATTTTAGAACTGGCCTTGTTCAAGGTGTTGGAGCCTCATGAAATAGAATTCGTAAAACGCCTCGCTGAAAACGTGGCTTCGGCCCTTTCGTCGGCCAAGACCAACTACCGCACCAAGCGCTTGCTGGAAGAATCGCAGGAAAAGTCGGAGCAATTGCGGGCCCAGGAAGAAGAAATGCGCCAAAACATGGAAGAACTCCAGGCGACTCAGGAAGAGTTGATGGTGCAAGTCAACCGGCAACAATCGTATTCCACCCCACCCGTGTTGACGGTGGATTCCTAATCAAAACTAAACATCCCCTAATCTCTATTTGGAGCAGCTTTTTGGAGCGATCTCCTGATAATGAAGTATCAAATGCAAAGAAGAATGAAGCAGAATTACCCGTTTTTTCCAGCATGGCTTTTCAGCTTTTGGTTGGTTGCCTTTCCCCTTTTCGGATGGGGGCAGGAAGAGAGCAAAGAAGACAGCACTGACGCCTTTTTCGACCTAAGCCTGGAGGATATGATGAACGTTAGCATCACTTCCATGTCCAAAAAGTCGGAGCCTCTCAAAGATGTGGCAGCCTCCATTTACGTCATCTCACAGGAAGATATTCAGCGTTCGGGCGCTACCCGTCTGGCCGATCTACTCCTCATGGTGCCTGGCGTCAACATGCAGTTCAACAGTTACGACAACCTTTCTTTTGGCATGCGCGAAGCTACCGATGGTTTTGTGGGATCTGTTTTGGTATTGGTAGACGGAGTGCCTTACCAATCGCCTTATTTTTCCACTTTTTCGTTTACCAACTTCGACCTACCAATGGAGGCCATCGACCGTATTGAGGTGATCAAAGGGCCAGGCGGAACGATTTATGGGGCCAATGCTGCTACGGGTATCATTAGCATTTACACCAAAAAAGCCAAGGACCATCAAGGCATCACGGTTTCCATGAACCAAGGGTCGCGCGGATTTACCAACCCAAGCCTGTTTTATGGAACAGAAGTAGGGGAGAATGCGAGCCTTTCGGCTTTCGGTCAGCTGCGCCATTTCGATGGGTTTGAACCACTCGAAGAATTCAATGGGGATTTTGTAACCGTTCCTAAAACCGGTGGCGGTGGCGATACTTTGATTGCAAACAACCTGGGCGCAGACGTCTACCGCAGGACCTACGCCTCTGCTGGTCTCAACTTCGAAGCCGACCTGGCGGAGAACCTGAAACTTACCTCGAACCTGCACGCGCACAATGTGATTGGAAAAACCTATTTCCAACCCGGCCTGAATACGGCGATCAACAACGAACGCAACAACCGGGTGGTGGCAAGGGTACGCCTCGATCAAAAATTCTCCGACGACCACAACTTGTTTGTCCACTATTTCACCAACCGTGAAGCCAACTTCACCAACGACGATGGCAACGTAATCACTTCTATGGGAAACCTGGAAATACAGGACAACCTGAAGCTGGGTTTCAACACGTTTAGCTTTGGGGGAAACGTACGCTACGTCAATTTCCGCATCAAAACGGTAGACCCCAACGTGCTGTTTAACGATCCCAATGCCTCGGAATATTTGTGGGGAGTTTTTGTGCAAGACAAACTTTCTTTTGGCGATTTGGTAGATGTTACCCTGGGTGTGAAAGCAGAAACCTGGACCTTGATCGACAATGAGCCGGAGCTCTCTCCCAGTTTGCGGGTAGCGGTGAAGCCGGGAGATCGCTGGCGGTTTTGGGGAGCGGCATCCCGAAGTGTAACAACACCAGGGTTCATACAAACCAACCTGGAATTGACGGTGATTCCGAACTTACCACCTACCGGATTGCCGGTAAAGCTGGTTACTTCTCCATCAATTGATCAGGCGGAATACCTTACCGGAGAATTGGGAATCCGCTACATCGGTGAAAAGTTGAGCTTTTCCACCAGTGCCTATTATGAGGAGGCCGACAACAAGGTAGCAACCTCTCAATTGGTAGAAAGGGTGTTGATCTCACCGATCAACAACCAGGCGTTTTTTCCCATTTACTATGCCAACGTTCAAAAATCGACCAACATTGGAGTAGAAACGGTGGTAAAGTACCGCCCGAGTAAATTACTTACCGTTGAAGTATCCCCCGCTTACCTTTCGGTAGACAAAGAAGGAAAACCCTTGCCCGATCAACCTGAATTGCTCGCTGAGGTAGACAACGTTGATCCGCCAGAGGCACCAGAGCATACGTTCCGTTTGCGGACTTATTTTGATTTTGGCAACGGCTTTTTGCTCACCATGAATGGAGTGTTCATGACCGAAAGTGAAGTTGGAGAGGGCTTCTTCTACGATCGTCAGGCTGCTGCTTCTTTCGGTGCTACCGAACCCGGAATATACCTGGACAACCACCGGGTAGAAAACCGCTATCGGGTTGATTTAAAGGTAGAAAAGCAGTTCAAAGATGGAAAATACAGTGCTTACCTCTGGGGCACAGACCTATTGAACAACGGCACCGTTCAGCTCTACAGTCAGTTCACCACTGGTATTCCCATTCAAACCCACCGCATCGTTGGAGGAGGGTTTACGGTTCGCCTCTAAATCAGGAAACGACAATGGCATTGAGGGAGAGTTCGCTGGGCGGACTTTCCCTTTTTATTTCCTCTACTGATAAAACTTCTTGGGTGGCACTAGAAACAAGCCCACTTTGGCATATCGTGCATCGTTGGCACGAATGGTAGCCAGCGCATTTCTACGGCGTTGGCCCGGTTCGGCAAGGTAGTAGCGCAGGTTTTTGTTGTAGCCCACCGAAACGCTGCACCACAGCCAGTCGTGCAACTCGCGCTCCCAGGTAATCGAAATTTCCAGGTCGGCCCGGCGGAGGGTCAGGTCCCCGTCTACGGTTTCGATTGAATTGGAAAGGTTGTAGCGCCATCCGCGCAGTTGGGTGGCGCCAATCAGGTAATTGGAAGCATTCAATTTTTTGCGCACCCGCACCGATTTGGGCAACTGTGCATCCAGTACCCAAGAGGGAGCCAATTGGCGCTCATAGATCAAAAGAGGGTAGAAGCTGAACAGTTGCATCTCCAAACCGGCAACAAAGCCGGTACCTACAGTGGTTTTGGAGTTGAGCTTGCGGGTCCAGATACCGCTGGCAAAAATGCGGGAGGTGTTGCGGTTCCAGGTGATTCGGTCGCTGCGTATTTCTGCCCCGGCGGCAAATTTCAATTGGTCGGAGGCATTGAGGTCTCGCTGGTAAAATCCGCGAACGCCTGCCACCGTAAACCGGTGCGCCTCCAAATGGGAATACAAACCGTTGTCGGCTTGAAAATCTTGGTCATCAAACATGAAGCGGTGGCGCGAATATTTCAATTGCAGGCCGGCGGCCTGATCGCTCTGAAGAATGATCGGAACCGCCACTTTGGCGTTGAGCAGCAAGTCGGCCTCTACTTCGTTTTGGGTGTTGGTCAGATTTTCCGAAGAACTCACCGTATGGTAATCCATGAGTGAGCCCAACGAAAACTCGGCTACTTTAGGACGGTAACGATCGGTACTGTCGCTTTGAGCGTTGGACTGAAAACCGGCCCCCAAAAAGAGCCCCACAAGGAGGCATTTGGTTTTGATCGACATTGGAATGTAAACGAGACTGCTGCTGTGAGGGTATGTAACGAAGAGCGCGTAGAAATGGTATCACCAAATCGACCGGCGATTGGAATCCTTCGGTAGATGGGCTCTACGGCGGACGAATGACATGCCGTACCAAAAAGCTTCCCTTTTTACGAAGATTCAAATTGTATCTTTAGCCTTGCGCCTTGGTTGCTTCAGTGGGTATGGGTCATGGTTTTCGTTTTTCTTTTTTGGGGTGGTTTTGGCTCCTCTTCTGCTTGTTCCCGTGGCAAATGCTGCACGGACAGGCACCCAGCTACTTGCATTTTCGTGTAGAAGAAGGGTTGCCCAGCAACGAGGTCTACCAAACCGTGCAAGACGAACGGGGCTACATTTGGCTGGCGACTGATCGTGGTCTGGTGCGCTATGATGGCTATCGGTTTCGGGTATTCACCGAAGCAGATGGCTTACCCGATAAAACGATTTTTGGCTTTACGAAAGATGCTCAAAACCGAATTTGGTGGTTTGGGCACTCGGATTGCATTGGCTATTTGCAAGGGGATGAGATCGTATTGCCCGATTTTCTTCCAGAACTCACCCAACGGTTCAAATCGAAAGTAGTTGCTTCCCTTCATATCGATGGTGAAGATACGGTGTGGATTGCCTTGAAAGAAAGAAGCCAATTGATCTGGATAGATCCAAAAGGTGCCATCCATGAGCGGAAAATGAATATGGAGCCCTTCATGGGCCGGGTGATTGAATTGAACAACGGTTGGGTATCTGGAATGGCCCATCGCATTGGTCATCAACCGCAACATCCCAACCACATCCGGTTTGAAGGAAAAAGCAAAACGGTAGACTGGTTGTTGCCCGGCATCAGCAACCGCTGGGTGGTGGGCACCTCGGTACAGAAGCGGGGAGATACCTGGTTTTGCTCCCAGAACAACGGAATTATTGCCTTTCGGGAAGATCGTGAGGTCGCCTCTGTAAAGCTGCCGGGCATTGCTACCCTGAGCCTCTATTTTGATGGGGAAGAAAACCTCTGGGTGGGCATGATGGGGCAAGGGGTCATGTGTTTTCCCGGAGGAGACTTGTCCGCCAAGCCTAAGAAATACCTTCAGGGGCTTTCGGTTTCCTCCGTTTTTCAAGACCGGGAGGGAGGCTATTGGATAACTACCCTTGACGATGGGGTGTATTACACCCGCGGCAGAAACATCATTTCACAGCAGTTGATTTATAACGATCGGCCCATTGGGGCCAAAGAGCTGGAAGTACACGATTCTATTTTGTGGGTAGGCACCGCAACCGGACAATTGTTTTCCCGAAAAATGAACCCGGAGGCGCCACTTCGATTGGAGGATAGCAACCTTGGACAGGTTCGTGCCCTGAAGAGTTTGCCCAATTGCCTGGTGGTGGGAATTCCAAGTTCAGCGGGTAAAAACTTTTTGCAGGTTGACAAACGCTGGTATTTGCCCTCCCCAGCGATCGGGCAAAAGCCAGGAGAAGATACCCTTCGAATGCCCATCAGTTCTTGGGTAGCCCTTCCGCCACTGGTTATTTCTATGGAAATGCCTTATACCGAATATGCCCGGTATGGTGCTATCGTGCCATGGCAACAAGGGATTTTGGCGGGCAACGATTTAGGGCTGTTTTTCCTCGACAAAAACAGTTACCGCCAAATGAAGTCTTACGAAGCGTTGAAGGTATCGGGAGTGACCGATCTTGGGGTTTCTGGTAGCTACCTTTTTGTAGCCACTCAATCGTTGGGTTTGGTGGTGTTTGATGGCAAAAGCTCCTGGACCGTAGGCATTGCCGATGGTTTACCCACGCCTCACATAGAGGCCATTGCTACTCAAAATGATAGTATAGTATGGTTGGGAACCAAGAAAGGCCTAGTACGGGTGAGCTTGAATCACAGGAAAATGGTTTCGAAGGTTACTGTTATTTCTACCGCTGAAGGGCTGCCGTCGGTGACCATTTCTGATCTGGAGATTTTCGAAAATCAGATTTGGTTGGCCAGTACGTATGGTATTTCGTTTCTCGATGTCAACCAGGATTTTTACAACCCTATGCCACCACCCGTTTGGTTGCAGGAGGTTTGGACCAATGGCCAACGAATAGAACTCAACCGTCAGTCTACTTTTCCTCCTGATGCTTTGGCGTTCGACTTTCGTTTCGTGGGGCTCAACTTTGGCAGTTCTGGAAAAGTGCTGTACCGCTACCGCATGAAAGGTTTAGAGGAGGCATGGTCGACGAGCACCAACCGGGAAGTACGTTATATGCTTTCGCCGGGCAGCTACACGTTTGAGGTCGAGGCGCGCAACGAAAGTGGCGTTTGGAGCACCACTCCGGCACGTTATACTTTTACCATACTCGCCCCTGTATGGCAGAAAACCTGGTTTTGGATAGTGCTGGGGCTGCTTTTTTTAGGTGCTGGTGTGCTCTTGGTCTTGTGGTGGCTCCGAAGGGTCAAGCTGCGATCGGAATTGGAGTTGGGCATGGCCCGGTCGCAAAATCAGGCTTTGGTCGCTCAACTAAAGCCCCACTTCATTTTTAATGCGCTCAATTCTATTCACTGGTACATCCGGCAAAACGACAAAGAACGATCGGGCTTATACATTCAATTGTTTGCCCGATTGATCCGTCAAATTCTGCAAAACTCCCGCAATCCACTGGTCACCATTGGGCGCGAATTGGAGCTGTTGGAAATCTACCTAAAAGTGGAACAATTGCGCTTTAAAGATCGCATGCAATACCATTTAGACATCGATCCGGGCTTGGATCAGGAAGCATATCACATTCCCACGCAAGTGATACAGCCTTATGTAGAAAATGCCATTTGGCATGGACTCATGCACAAGGAAGGCGAAGGCAACATTTACCTCAGCTTGAAAGACGGCGGTGAATCGGTGCTTTGTACGGTGGAAGACGATGGCATTGGCCGGGCAGCGGCCGCCGATTTTCGACCAAAAATTAAAAATCACGAATCAGCGGGAATGGGGTTGAGCCAACAACGCTTAGATTTGTTAGAAGCGATCTATAAACGAAAGGTATCCGTTAAAGTAATTGACCTTACCCATGCGAATGGGGAGGCAAAGGGTACCCGGGTAGAGCTTATCATTCCCATCCTATAAAATTCATGACGCAGCAATCCTCCTCTCTTACTGCACTCCTGGTTGACGATGAACAAGACGCCAGCTTACTCCTGAGGGATTTACTTCAGGAATTCTGCCCACAGGTAGAGGTCGTAGATACCGCAAGATCGGTTTATGAGGCCTTTGAAAAAATTGAGCGGTATGAGCCCGACTTGTTGTTCCTCGACATTCAAATGCCTAAGAAAACGGGTTTCGACCTGCTTCGGGAGATCAAAACGCCCAACTTTCAAACCATTTTTGTGAGTGCGCACGAAAGCTATGCCGTGGAAGCCGTGAAATTTCACGCCATGGCGTACTTGCTGAAACCAGTAATGGCCATGGATTTAGTGGAGGCAGTAAAATTGGCAGAAAGGGCCATCGAAGAAGCGACCATTCCCCAGTACAAGGCCTTGATGCACCACTTTCACCCCGATCTGCCCCAACGCATTGCGGTACCCACCGGTGCAGGCCATCAGTATTTTGCCATGGATGAGATCATTCGCATCGAAGCCTCCAAAAGCTACTCCAACATCTACACCACCGATTCTGAAAAGCCCATTTTGGTTTCGCGAAACCTGAAACAGTTTGATCAATTGCTCACCAGCCAAGGGTTTCAACGGGTGCACAACGGCCATTTGGTCAACTTGCGCCACATCAAAGCCTATCTTAGGCAAGATGGAGGAGGAATAGTATTGTCCGATGGTTTTGAAATTACCATTGGCAGGCACTACCGCAAAGTGGTGATGGAAGTGTTGCGTTCGATGACGCTGATCGTTTAAATCGTTAAACCAAAGCCAAGGAATTGGCTACCAACCCCAACTTCCAGGAATTCCCTTGAATGGCCCCACAATTTCCGGGGTAATCCATCCGCCGTAGAACTCACCCGGTTGGGGAATTACCTCCTCGCCATCTACCAAACAGCGGTCCATTTGATTGGCGTAAAAGGCCGAAAAATCTTTGATAGCGGCAAATCGGGGGTGCGGAGTATGGTAGAACCATGCGGCATTGTGGGCGATTTTTCCATCTACCTCCAAATGATAGTAAGAGCCGGTGCCCTTCCACTCACAATGGGTATGCTGTGAAGCAGGTTTTAGAAACTCCATGCGAATGTCGGCCGGTGGGAGATAGTAAACGGGAGGATGACTGGTTTCGAGCACCCGGTAGGCGCCATTGGTTCGAACAATTGAGGCACCATTAAAGATGATTTCGATGGACTTACTCACTTTTTCAAGGGCGGGGGGGCGGGGATAATTCCAAACCGATTCTTGGCCGGGTTTAGGGGTTATAGGTTTAGGTCTCATGAGTTTACAACACAAACGGGTCAACTAAAGTTTTGGATCAGAAGGCAGCGGGAACAATCAAATCGAAAGTTTTCACAAGTAAAAAGCGGAAGCTACTTTAAAGTAACTCCCGCCAGGACTGGGTGAGGGTTTGAGTCCAATTATCCTACGTGGGTAATCGATTTCAAGAATGGTTTTTCATTGATAGGAGAGGTAATTTCCACAATCGTCTCCCACTGAAGAGGCATCGATTTATGGACCGGAGTAGTGGTGCACCTTAGCGGTAATTCATACCGGCAATCACTTGTGTGGAAACGGCAGTAGGTACATAATGGGCATTGCCGATGTTCTGGTCACGTCCGGTGACTTCGGTAAAAATTTCCATTTCTTTTTCAGAAACCGGCCCGAAAGGTGACCATCCGCCTACGAGTACTTCTTGTGGTTCAGTTGCAGTTGACATAATGATTGGTGTTTGAAGGTTACAGTTGGTGAATTACTTGAGCTCGATTTGTCGATCGATGCTGAAGCAAACTTGGCCATTGCTTCAAGGGATTCTCAAAAAATGGTCATTGGCTGGCGGTGTAGGGTTATCAGAAAGCACAATGGTGTAAGGAGCGGAACCGGCTAAATCCAAGCTATTTACAGGAGCAATTTTATACCGCGAAAGTTTCCTTTCAGGTAAACTTTTTTCCCTTTTATGACCAAAAGGTCCACTGATTGAAATTTTGATCTACTTTTCGGGAAATAAGCGTCAATTATTTAACCTAAACACTCTAACGAAATGAGCAAGAATTTGAATATGCTTCCAGTTGTTCCAATTCCTGAAGATGAATTGGTTCCAGGTTCTCCGTACGCACAAATTTATCCAGGTGAAGAGGGCATCACTGTGGTGGTTTCTATCTACTGTCCTGGTGAGAATCAATATGTGACTGAAGGCGTAGTGCCGGATGGAGAGGGCTGGGCCCTCAGCTTTACCTCTACCGATATACCAGCATCTGGCAATTGGCAATGCTTTTCCTTTGCGGGAATAGGGCAAAGCCAGGTTGTATGGATCGCTGTGAAAGGGCCCGGAGGTACTCCGGTGCGCACGACCTCTGTGGTTTATGAAACACCACTACCCTAAGCAACCTACATGACCATCCGTCAAAATAAATGCAACAATACAGCCCACACCTGGTGGGCTGTATTGATTTTGATGACCAGTTGTTTTTCTGTTCAGGCTGCTGCACCGCTGGATGCATGGCAAAAGGGCAAGGTGCACCAGCAGGAAAGCCAATTGGACAGTGCACTTTATTTTTTCGATTTGGCCTTAGGGCAGGTGGATGCCAATGATGTAACTACCCGCGCATCCATCTATTTCGATCAAGGCAATGCCTATCAGCAAAAAGGAAAGTTGGAAGCCGCAATGGATGCCTTCTCTTCTGCCATGGCCGATTGGGAGTCCCTTGGGTCCGACAGTGGTCGAGCGGTGGTGAACGAGGCGGTAGGGCTCATTTACCTCAAGCAAGGGCAAGCCAGCAAAGCCTTAGAACGCATTCACCAAAGTTTGTCGTTCAAAGAGCAAACCAACGACTCAGCGGGCATGGCCAAAACCTACAACCTGCTGGGAAGCGTCTATGCCCAACAGGGGCAATTGCAAATTGCAGGGAACTACTTCCGGCAAAGTGTGCAATTGTGGGAAGCCAGCAACCAGCCGCGTTACTTGTCGAGTTCCATCAACAACCTGGCAAATGTATATGCTGCCTTGGGCCGCAATGCAGAGGCAGAAGACCTGTACCAGCGCTGCCTTACTCTAAAAACTTCCATTGGCGATCAACGGGGCATGGCCGATGCTTACAACAACTTGGGGAATTTCTATTTCACGGAGCAGGAGTATCCCAAAGCCCTCGACTACTTCCAGGAAAGTGCGCTTTTGGGAAAAAAATTGAAGGCCAACCGGATACTGGCGATTGCTCAAGAGAACCTGGCCTACACCTATGAACAGCTGGGCAATTACCAGGAGGCGTATGTCGCCATGTGGCGCTGCGATTCTATTCGTCAGGTCATCAGTCAGGAGCGCTACAGCCGGGATGTAGCCGAATTGCAAGAGCAATTCGAAGCCCAGAAAAAAGATTATCAAATTGCCAGCCTCGAAAAAGAAAACCAATTGAAAGCTTTCGATTTGGAGAAAGCAGAGACCCGCCTGTGGTTTTGGGGCCTGGTGAGTGGTTTGCTACTATTGCTGGTGGGAGGCATGGTGTATTCGGTGGTGTCGCACCGCCGAAAAAACTCTCTGCTCGAAGAAAAGAACCTTCAGATCGAACAGCAACGCAAAGAGGTAGAAGAAAAAAACGAGGAGCTGCGGCAGATTACCGGTACCAAAGACCGTTTGTTTTCCATCATCGCTCACAACCTGCGGGGGCCGCTTTCCTCCTTGGGAGGGATTTCTGGCGTGATGCGGCACTACATGAAAAATGGACGAACCGATAAGCTCGAACGGGTAATCGTAGAGGTAGATAACACCGCTTTCCAAACCAATGCATTGGTAGAAAACCTCCTGAACTGGGCCGCAGTAGAATCGCAAAGCATTCCATACCGCCCACAAGAAATTGACTTGGAAGGCGTGCTGCGGCAGTGCATCGAATTGGTTTCGGTGCAAGCCGAGTTAAAATCCATAACGGTAGAATTGCAACTGGAAGCATCCACCAGCTTGTTGGCCGACCTCAACTACGTGAAAACTATCATGACCAACCTGTTGCACAATGCGCTGAAGTTTACCCCCAATGGCGGAAAGGTAACGGTGCAGGCGGCCCAGGTAGGAGATCGGGCAGAGATACGGATCCGCGATACCGGGGTAGGCATTGCCAGCCAACGGCTGGAAAACCTATTCAAAGCCAATGCCGATAAAAGTACATTTGGTACTTCGGGTGAGCAAGGCACCGGTTTGGGCCTGTATGTCAGCTATCAATTTGTAAAGAAAGAAGGTGGAGAACTACAGGTAACCAGCGAACAGGGAAAAGGCACTGAGTTTGCCTTCACCTTGGGCACCATTCAAGCGCACCAACCCAAAACTGCATAACCATGGATCGCATCAACATCCTCATACTGGAAGACCAGCCCTTGCATGCTGCAAAACTCGAGTTGCTGCTCGAAGAGATGGAATATGGCGTACTGCCGCCCGTCGACAACGTTGCCGAGGCGATTCGGGTATTTCATGCCGCCAGCCCCGATTTGCTCATCCTCGATGTGATGGTACACGGAGAAGCCGATGGGATTGATTTTGCCAATCAATTGCGCAATTCCGATGGGAGCCATGTGCCCATCATCTTTCTCACTTCCATGAACGACAACCATACCTTCGACCGGGCCAAGGAAACCAGTCCCTACGCCTACTTATTGAAGCCGGTCGATCGTTTTTCATTGCAACACGCCATCGAACTGGCGTTGATGAAAACCTATGCCAAGCGGGAAGAGCAAACCACCAAAGCACTCGAAAGCGCCCTGCAAAGCGGCCATAACCTCTTCATCAAAGCCAATAAAAAGCTCCACAAGGTACGCGTGCAAGACATCCAGGTGATTGAGGTAGAAGGCCGCTATTGCCAGCTTTATACCCAAGACAAAAAGCTGCTGGTACGGGCTTCGTTGAGTCAATTGCTCAAAAAACTACCGGCCGAACAGTTTTTGCAAACCCACCGCAACTATTTGGTGAATGCCGAGGCCATTATCGACATCGAATTGGAAGATTCCGTTGTCAATACTGCGGTGAAAGAAGTGCCCATCAGCAAAAACTACCGCTCTCTGATTCTCAAAAACCTCGATTTCTTAAAGTAATCGCTTAAGAAAAAGGCATTTCGGAATCCGGTGGCGTGTAAGCCGAAAGGCCGGTAATATCCATAAAATCATTGGAAAACAAATGGGCGGTTTCCGGGCGCAACAAAGCACTTCGGTAGCGCATCCATTCTTCCATGCGCTCGCCAAACATGTGCTTTACTAATCCGGGATGCTCCCAGGCGCAGTTTTTCCCCCAATGCCAGGTAAAAGGAATGCCGGCTTTTTGTAGGCCTTTCACAATCTCTTTTTCAAAAGCTTTCATGCTGGGCATTTGTCGTTTGCGCCAGCCCAAACCTGATTTGCGCTTTCCCCACGGCACCCGCATGGGCTGCCATTGCAAACCGTCCATTTCTACGATGCAGGTCATAGGAAATTTGGTAAAACCCAGTGTTGCCTGTGTTGCAGGTATAAAACGCACTCCGATCGCACCGGGAACCGGACCTTTTTGGTTGGCCAATTCGATAAACAACTGAATGGCTTTGGTGGCGTTGCTTTGGTCTACGCCGAAAGCCCAGGCAAAGCCGGCTGAATTTCCTTTGATGGTGGTGTCCCAAAAAATTTCACCCAGGGTACCTTCGGTCACCTGATCTACCTTAGGAAACAGCGTTCCCTGCATCAGCTTCATCAATTTGGGGATGCGCTTGAAATCCACCGTCACCAGCTTGGCGATCCAGCCGGGCATATCCGTGTAGATGAATTTTTCGACCAAAGGCTGCGGCTTGGGATAGTTTGTCCGATAAGGGTGCCGGTAAATGATTTCCGTCAGGTAATCTTCCTTTTGGTTGTAGGGGTTGATGTAGAGCTTGTAGTGATAGGGCGTTTTGCCACTTCCATCGGGATGCTTTTCTCCATCGATCGTAAAGGCAGAATTTTTAAAATCGAGGGTTTGGGCCAGCTTTAAGGCATCTTTGGGCTTGATGTGTTTGGTGTAGCGCTTCAGCAAAAATTGATCTTCCGCCTCGATCACCAATCCGGCAATAAAGCCAAAACCGCCCATGCTCACCAGAGCGGCTTGAAAAAGCCCATCGTTTCGAATTACCCTACAGTGCAATTGTTGAGCAAACCCATCGCTAAGTGCGGGGTCCGAGGCTTTTTCCAGGTATACCCGATCTTCTGGCTTTGGACCAATAATGAGCTGTATGCCCACCACACAATCTTGAATCGATCCAGCCTTGAGGGCCGAGCCGTGTACCCCGGTAGAAACTGCTCCGGCGATGGTTTGGCCGTTACTTGCTCCACTCATTTTTAAGGATTTGCCGGTTTTTTTCAGCTGACGCGAAATTTCCTTCACCGTGTTGCCGCACTGAAAAAAGAACAGGTTTTCGTGTTGATAGCGGGTGTTGGAGTGCAGGTCATCGGTTTCCAATGGGATTTTCACGTTCATCGGTGCGTTGAAATGCATCCGGTCGCTGTGCACCACTTTCGACAACGACCAGGAAGAACCGTAGGCACGAAACCGTGGCTTTTTGGGGTCATCGAGGCAAGCTTGCAACAATCGTTGTATCTCTTCTCCCGCATCGTTGTAGCGCCTCAAGGCATCACTGCGTGTATCGGCTGATGCGTTGCGGCTGGCGAGTCGGGTTCTGTAAAGCACTTCTACCGGCCAGGGGCCATTGCGGTGAATGGTGTCGTAGGATACCTTTTTTTCTTCGGTGGTAGTCGCCATGGTCTCAACAGTCTTTGTTACATACGTAGATGATCTTCACCTTTTTCACTTTGCCAAAAGTGATCATGTTGAGCAGGGCCTGGCCGAGGCTTACCCGGTATTCTACCGAATAGAAACCGTAGGGGCATACCGGGTCCACCAGGCTGAAATCGCTTTGAATTGGGTTGAGGGTGATGGTGGTGTCCTGGCGGTGGGCCACCTTGTCGCGGTAGAAACCGGCATCCGAAGAAACCGCTTTCTTTTCCGGCTCGCCATCGCGGCTCACAATACGAACGGAATAACACGAACTTAAGGTTACCGCCAACAGCAAGGCCAATACTACGGGCCGCAGCTTGACGGAGAAAATGGCGTTGGTTTTCATGGTGCAGATTTTTAGGAATGGAAATTGGGATTGTACTTTAAGCTCTCTACGTATCCATGGTGGACGGCATACATGACCAGGCCAGTAATGTTTCTTGCACCGGTTTTTTGCAGCAGGTTGTTGCGGTGCCCATTGACTGTTTTTGCACTGATAAACAGTTTAGCACCGATTTCTTCAGCGGAGAGCTGTTGGCAGATGAGTTGCAAAACCTCGACTTCCCGGTTGGACAATTCAGTGCCCTTTTGCGGCTTTCCTTTTTTGGTTGCCGAGCTTCTCAAACGTTTCTGTATCGCTTTCAGTGAGTCTTCGTTCACGTAGGCTCCTACCTCCGAAATTTGAATCAAGGCATTTCTAAGTTCTGCCGGAGAACAGGATTTGGGCAAAAAGCCACGCGCTCCCATTTCAATTGCTTTGTGCTGAACTGCGGGGCTGTCGTCTACACTAAAGATGAGGACTTTGATGTCGGGCAGCTCTTTTTCAAGGTCTAAACACAGTTCGAAGCCCTGGTAAGCTTGTTCTCCATTATTTGGGAAATAGAGGTCGCTGAGCAATACATCCGGAGAAGGGCGGTTTTGCTTGCGCAACTCCTTTATCGCCGAAAAGGCCTGGTTCGATTCAAAAATAAATTCAAATTCCGGCCATTCGTTGATCAATGATCTTACGCCGGTTCGGACCAGTTCACGATCTTCTACCAATCCGATGGTAATTTTCTTTTCAGGCATATATTTAAAAGTAATTTAGGGGTTATTCAGGGGTAGTTTAATTTTGGCGAGTATACCGCTGGAAAGGCCATTTTGGATTTCAAATGTTCCTCCCATGGCTTCCGCTCTACTTTTCATGCTTTGAATGCCCAGGCCGTACTTGGTGGGCGCAATAGTCAAACCTTTTCCGTCGTCTGCATATTGAAAAATTAACCAGGCTGCATCCTGATGGGCATAGCACCGTACCTTTTGTGCTTCGGCATGCTTCAAGGTATTGTTGAGCAACTCGGACACGATGCGATACAAGCTCAGTTGCGCCACTGCAGCGAGTGGAGCACAGTTGTGTAAACTTTGCATTTCGATGGTTATGGCTCCGGTTTGTGCTGCATGGTTCAGTAAGTTTTCCAAGGCGTGAGCAATGCCCATTTCTTCGAGGTAGGGCGGTTTCAGTTCATGGGCAATTCTGCGAGTTGCGCCCAGTGCGCGCTCCAAATGCTGCTCAATGCTTGGGAAACGATGTGCCCATTTTTCAACCTGCAAAGGTTGTTCGCTATGGTAGTGTTTCAGTTGCATCAAACTCATGGAAAGTAGCGCACCCAACTCGTCGTGCAAATCGGTGGCAATCCGCTGGCGTTCCTTTTCTTGTGCCGCTATCGACTGTTGTAAAAGTGCTTCCCGGTGTTGCAGTTCCAGCCGATGCCGCTCACTGCGTTGCTGGAGAAGTGTTTTTTGAAATTGAAGTACGAGTAATACCACCCCAATGGCAATGATGAGCACCAGGCCCACCAACGGCATCAGCGACTCGAAAAATGCATATTCTTGGGCCTCCTCCATTCCCCAATCCAAAAGGCAATGTGCATGGTGGTGGACAGGATGCCATGGATGATCCAGGTTTTCACATTGATTGACAATGCCCACAGCAACTCATGCCCAAAGTAAAATAACAACAGATTACCCGAAAAATAGAGGAAAAGCCCGGAATTTATCCAGTTTAAATGAGTGATGAAAGCCTGGTGCTTTTTGTAAAATTCATGGTTGACCGATATGATGAAGGTGCCCAGCGCCAAAATAACGATGACGACACACTCCACAGAAAGGCCTATTGAATTGAATGCTGCCAATGGTTGCCAAAACAGGGTATTGATTAAGGAGCCGGTGAGCAATATGCCCACCGCTCCAAAGAATACGGCATCTTTTATATATCCCATCAATACCTCACGGTAAAAGAAAATGAGCAGTCCTCCGCCAATGGGCACATAGAAGTGCAACACAAACAAGTTGGGTGTCCCCAGGTTGGCCAACAGGCCAGACAGGAGCTGAACCCCACTGGTAAGGAAGACAAACCAGGCCAGCCACTTGGCCGGCCCTTTTATTTGTTTGTAACTCAGGGCATATAAAAAGGTGGAGATGGCCACCGGGAGGTTAGCCAACAAAACGTAAAGCATCCTATTTAATCAGAATCTCTTCCGTCCACAAAGGCTTGATAAAGCGAACTCGAGGTGTCACAAAGCGTTGGGCAAGGTTGAATCAGGTTCTGAAGGGTGCTGCCAACCGTATCTTTTATGCCCACTATGGGCACTGAGATCAGTTGAAGTTCCACGGTGTCATTAATTTCTTTTTGGCCAATGTACAATCGTATGCCGCCAAATCCTCCATAGCCTCGGTATTGCTCATTCAATTGATCGATGGTACTTTTTTTTATCGTCCAACAGACGGGAACCCTTTTATCCTTTCCAAAGGGTCTTACAAGTCTTCCGTACTCCCTGATGGCCTTTTTCGCATTATCAGTAGAAATGTTAATGTCCTCTTTATTGGTTTTGACATATCCCATCTTTTGTGGTTTCATATTATTGAGGCGGAAATAGAAAAAGATCCAGGAGCCAATCAGTAAGACAGCCAGTAGGCTAACTAGTAGCAACGTTAGTTTATTGTTCATGCTATTTTATTTAGGTGAATAACTGCCACAATGATAA